>JAUMVL010000081.1 GCA_030530185.1 Clostridia bacterium
GAGGAAAAAACGATGGACCTTCTGAAAACCTTTGAGCTTGCGACGTATTCCACGGCAAACGGCTCGATCCGGCTGACCTTGACCAACGGACAGCTTCGGATCGCACAGTTCTGATCCGGCTCCATGCAAATGACAAAGGAGCAAAAGATAAAAACTCATGGCTACTGACGGACTCTCCCTGTACGCAACCGTTTCGGAATTACAGATTCTGAAGGAAGCACGGATCGATAAAGTGCAACAGCCCGACAAAGACCTCCTTTTGCTGCATCTTCACGGTGCGGGATGCGGACGCGTCCGGCTGATGCTGAATATTCATAACGAGAACGGGCGTATCCAGTTGACCGGAAACACGTTTGAAAATCCGGACGTCGCGCCCGCTTTTTGTATGCTGCTGCGAAAGCACTTGATTGGCTGTCGAATCGCATCGATCGAGCAGGTTGGGATGGACCGAATTGCAGTCTTTTCCCTTTACGGCAAAAACGAATTGCAGGATGCAGTCGAGCTGAAACTGATTGCCGAACTCATGGGAAAACACGGCAATCTGTTCTTGGTCGATTCCTCCGGTAAGATTCTCGATTGTATGCGCCACTTTGGGCCGGATGAGGATTCTCTCCGCATCTGTCTTCCAAACTGCACGTATGTAGAGCCGCCCAAGCAGGCGCGTCTGCATCCGTTCGAAGTTTCGGAACAAGCGCTGACCGAGCTTGCGAAGGGGCGTCCTCCCCGCCTTTGGCTCGGAAACGAACTGCTCGGAATTTCCCGTCTGTGCGCGCAGCAGATCTGCTCCGACGAAATGCCTCCTGAGCAAATCGGTTTCGCTTGCTACACGGTATTGCGCGACCTTTCGGAAGGTCATTTTCATCCTTCCGTGATTCCGGAGAAAGGCGTTTTGCCGTTTACTCCCAGGAATGCAGCCTGTCTGCCATTTTCCACGATGGCCGAAGCGCAGGAAGCATTCTATCGGATGCGCGATGCGCAGGCGATTTTGACCAAACGCCGTTCCTCTCTGCGCAACACGATCGAGCATGCGTTAAAACGGACCGTCAAAAAGTTAGATACTTATTTATTGCAAATTTCCGATGAGGCGTCCATGGAACAAGATCGGCGCTACGGCGAGCTGCTGACAGCCAATCTCGGCACATTAAAAAGCTCGCCGACCGTCGCTGTCGTTTGGGACTACTATGCGGATCCGCCCGTGGAGATCTCTATCCCGCTTTCGGCGCAATACTCGGTGTCGCAGAACGCACAGCGATACTTCAAGCGGTATCGCAAGGCAAAGACAGCCCGTACCTATGCGCTGTCTCAGGTTGATTCTCTGAAAGCCGAACGGGATTATCTGGAAGGGCTGCTGTTGAATCTGGAAGCCTGTTCCTCTGCCGAGGAGCTTGCCGAACTGAAGGATGAGCTGGTGTCGGAAGGCTATCTCAAACCGGATTCCGAACGACGGGTTAAATCCATTGCATCGAAGAGCGAACCGATTCGCTATCAAGCCCCCGATGGAACGACGATCCGAGTCGGCAAAAACAACCGGCAAAATGAAATGCTGCTGAAAAGCGAAGCGCCGGAGTACATCTGGCTGCACGCCAAAAATGTTGCGGCAAGCCACGTTTACATTGAATCGGCATCCCCTTCGCGCGAAACGCTGGTTCTTGCCGCTGAAATTGCGGCCTATCACAGTAAGGCGTCCGGGTCGGCGCAGGTGCCTGTCGACTATACGGCGCATCGATATGTCAAAAAGCCTTCCGGCGCACGGCCGGGGTTTGTCAACTACTTCAATCAGCATACGCTGTATGTTACACCCGAAGCGGACAAGCTGCTTCCGCTTCGATTCCAGGAACGGAGGATTTGAGGTTAGATGAAACTGCTGCTTGCAACCAACAACGCCCATAAGGTTCTCGAGTTGAAAGCGATTTTGGGGACTTACTTTTCCGAAATGTCCACGCTAAAGGAAGCCGGCGTTTCGTTTGAAGCCGTCGAGGATGGGACGACCTTTGAGGAAAACGCACTAAAGAAAGCGCAGCAAACGCTGGACTATGTCGGCGATCGATTTGACGCCGCGCTTGCCGATGACAGCGGACTTTGCGTGGATGCACTGGGCGGTGCGCCCGGGGTCTATTCTGCACGCTATGCCGGTGAAGGGCACGACGATGCCGCAAACAATGCATTTTTAATGAAGAATCTCTCCGGTGTTCCGTTTGCGCAGCGTACCGGGCGTTTCGTTTCCTGCATTGCGCTCGTTCGCAGAGGACTTCCCCCGATCTGCGTCCGTGGAACCGCCGAAGGCATCATTCTGACCGAAGCCCATGGCGAAAACGGCTTCGGCTATGACCCGTATTTTTGGTTCCCTCCCCTCGAAAAAAGTTTTGCAGAGCTTTCGCCGGCCGAAAAGAACGCAGTCAGCCATCGGCACAACGCGCTCGTCCTGTTGAAGGAGGCGCTCGATGGCGAGAATCGGCATCTTTTCTGACACGCACGGAAGTCTGCGAAACCTTGATGCGTTCAAGGAGCGACTTGGACAGGTGGATGCGGTCTTTCATCTCGGTGATATTGCGGAGGATGCGCCCCGGCTTGCCCGGGAGCTGAACAGCGGCTTTGTCTCGGTTCGCGGCAACTGTGATCCATGGTCCGACCTCCCGACGGAGCGCGTGATTCCGTGGTACGGTCATCGGATTCTGCTGCTTCATGGGCACACCTGTTCGGGGCGATTGTCGCTATATTACAAAGCAAAGTCGCTGAATTGCGACGTCGTCTGTTCCGGACATACGCATATTGCATCTTCTGAGCTGTATGACGGGATTGTGCTGCTGAATCCCGGCAGTCTTTCCCTTCCCCGTTCCTCCAAAGAACCGAGCTGCGCAATTTTAACTGTAACCGAGGCCGATATCTTTGCCGAACTGTTGTTTTTATCGTAATAAACATTCCACAGTTTCGTCGAAAAACTTTTACAAAATTCCATCGGTTGCCGCATTGACTTTCGATCCGAATATCAGTAAACTGATACCAAAAGTAATTTTACCGTGAGGGTTTCATGATAGATTTGAAAAAGCTCTTAATCGGATGTATGTCCGTTCTTTTGGCTGCATCTGCCTTAGCCTTTCCGTTTCCCGCAAAGGCCGATTCCTATAATCTTGATTCCGTTTATGAGCCGTATTTTATCGTCGTCGACGCCGACAATCCTACAGTGGCGCTGGACGGTCTCGAACGAGAAGCCGATACGCGCTGTTTTCCCGCCAGCACGACGAAAATTCTGACCTCGATTGTCGTGATCGAAGAAACGCAGAAAAACGGCGGTTCTCTGTCGGACATGGCAACCGTTTCGGCAAACGCCGTCAATTTTGGACGCGGCAACTCGCTGATGGGCTTGGAGGAGGGTGATTCGTTCTCCCTGCTTGACCTGCTCTACGGCATGATGCTGCCGAGCGGCAACGATGCTGCAATTGCGCTTGCCGAGCATGTTGCGGGCAGCACCTCGAAGTTTGCCGAATTGATGAATGCCAAAGCCAAGGAGATCGGGATGAACTCCTCGCATTTTGTGACCGTGCACGGCAAGCATAAGGAAGATCACTATTCCACGGCACGCGACATGGCGCTTTTGACGGCGTATGCGATGAAAAACGAGACCTTCTGTGAGATTGTCAATACGCCGAAGTACACGACGACAAGCGGAAATCGTGAGTTGACCGTGATCAACTCCAACCGAATGCTGATCGACACGGAGCCGACCGAAAAACTCCCGAACCCGATTTCCTGCCTGTACGAATATGCAATCGGCGTCAAGACCGGCGATACGACGCAAGCCGGCAAATGCCTGATCGCAGCCGCACGCAAGGAAGGAATTACGCTGATTGCCGTCCTGTTCGGCGGTACGCTGAACGACGAAACATACGACGGATTCGCCAGCGACTCTCGAAAGGACAAGTACAACGCCTATCGGTTCCAGGATGCGAAGAACCTGTTTGAATACGAATTTTCGAAGATGGAACGTTCCGTGACCCTGTCCGAGTTGAAAAGCGCAGGATTGCAGACGGAATTTTCGATCACGATTCCGAATGCGATCGACACCGATCCAAACGGAGGCGTTCTGATTGCCCGTGCGGATCTTGCCGATTCCTTCACGCTGAAATTAATGGAGCCAAAGATGCGCACGATTCTGGAGAGCGCCTCTTCCCTTGCGGAACCCTCCATTACGAACAGCTATGCGCCGATTTCGGACGGTTCGGTCATCGGCCGCGTATCATACGTGTTCAATGGGGAAACACTGTTTTCATCGGAGCTGATTGCGACCCGCAGCGTCAAAGAGGGCACTGCGCAGATCAATGTCAGCGCCGATCCGAATACGAATGCGCCGCAGATTCACTCCGGCGGTCTGATTGCAGAAGTTCATCCTGCCGGTTCCGTTGACGGTGAAGGCGGATGCACCGAGCTCAGCCAGAAACAGATTATTTTAATGATTCTGGTCCCGGTGATCCTTCTTTTGCTGATTGTCTGCCTTGTGATGTTCGCCCTATACCTTCGTGCAGAACGCATCCGTGAAGAAAAGCGCAAGAAAGCCGCCGCTGCCCGCAGACGCGCCAAGCAACGCGCTCAGCGTCGGGATTGAGGGAATTCCTATGAAACGCAAAATCCTCTGTCTTTTTTTCGTATTTCTCCTGTCATTCGGTTGGTTTGGTGAAAGCGACTCTTCGACAGGATTTGATACGAAATCCCTGACGGAGGATTTTTTGATTGTCGTCAATGCCGAGCAGCCGGATACTGCCGTCTGCGGATTGGAGAAGAACGCGGACGAACGCTGTTTTCCGGCCAGCACGACCAAGATTCTGACCTGCATCATTGCCGTCGAAGAAGGCGATTTAGATCAGAAAATCAAGGTCCCCGCGTCTGCCGACTCCGATCGCGTCGCCGGTACGACAATGGGAATTGAAAAGAACGAGGTTTTTACGCTTCGCGATCTGCTGTACGGCATGATGCTGCCAAGCGGCAACGACGCCGCCATCGCGATTGCTGTCGGACTCTACGGGTCCGTGGATGCTTTTGTCGATCGAATGAACGAAAAGGCCTCGGAAATCGGAATGCAGCATTCGCATTTTGTCACGCCGAACGGGCTGCACAATGAAAACCATTATTCCACCGCACGGGACATGGCGATTCTCTCCGCATACGCAATGCGCAACGAAACCTTCCAGACGATCGTCGCAACCACAGAATATACCGCAATTTCTTCGGCGGGACACCGTATCAAAGTCAGAAGCACGAACCGCTACCTTCGAAACTATACAGCCAGCGACTATACGCCAAAGTCCGTTCTTTGGTCGGAAGCCATCGGTATCAAAACCGGGGAAACGAATTATGCCGGAAAGTGCTTTATTGCTGCCGCTGAGCGCAACGGAACCGTTTACATTGCCGCATTGTTCCATGGAGATATGCCTCCCAACAACGCCAGTCAGAAAAAGAAGGACAATTATTCGATTGTCCGGTATCAAGACGCCCGCGCACTGATCGAATATGCCTTTGAAAACGATCTTCGCTTCGTCTCAATAGAGGATTTGATCCTGCGTGGCCTTCCCTATCAGTTTTCGGTTCAGCATAACCCGCAAGAAACCGGAATGCTCTCATCCGCATATACCGTCGAGTGGGATCGAACCGCAGACTTTTCTGCGCCCGTTTGCCAATTTCCAGGAGCGCTGCTCTCTGATCCTTTGGATGAATCTCTGATTCAAACCGAATGGAATGACGAAACGATCGAAGAGGGTGTTGTTGTCGGCACGATGTCGATCACGGACGGTGAAACCGTTTACTTTGAAGCGCCAATCCGCTGCACCGCTGTGGAGCGGCCGACACCTGCACCGACCGCAACGCCGACGCCAATTCCGACCGCTACTCCAACGCCGGAGCCTGCAATCGAAATTGTTTCCGCTCCCGTTGTAACGGAATCGCCAGTCTCCTCACCCGCTCCCACAGCTGCGCCATGGTGGCTGTCCTGCGCGCCGAAAGGCTATTAACGGTAATACGGGAGCCCCAGTTTAGCGAACGTATCGGGGCCTGCGATTCCATCCACTTTCAGCCTCGCATCCCTTTGAAATGCCCGCACCGCCTTTTGTGTGCGCTTTCCGAAGATTCCGTCTATTTTTCCCGGGGAATATCCATGTTCCAGCAAGGCCTTCTGCAAGTCGATGACGTCGTCCCCGCGCATCATCGGCTTTTTTAATTTGAGCAACCGGCTTTTCTTTTCTTCAAAGAACCTTGGCCTGCCATAGTAGTTCCACCCCTTCAATCGGTTCTCACGCACGCCGAGATCGCGTCCCTGCGCCTCGATCACATTCTTTCCATCATCAATGACATAGCCGACATGGTAAGCATGCCCGTCATTTTTGCATTGAAAGACCAGATCCCCCGCACGAAGGTCTTCCCGATGAATTCCGGTACACTGTCCCTTGAGTCCGTTCGCCGTCATATCATGCGGGATCAGATCGTGCCGCAAAAAGAAAAAGCATCCGAGGCCCGAACAATCGAATGCGCGCAGCTTCTCGCCATAGCCGAGTTCACATTGTTTCTTCCAATATGCGATCGCGCGATCGGCGTTCCGCTTGCTCGTTTCCCGCTTGCGGATCCATTCTTCGGTAATCTCATCGCCCTTCTGTCCCTGCGCGCCCCACACGTAGATGCTATGGTTCTCGACCTGCTCCCTCAGGTAATCGATAAATTCCTGTATCATACAGCTATACACCTCCTGTTGTACCGTATGCATAGCTGCACGAAAACGACAAAGCACCCGGATTTCTCCGGGTGCCGATGTTTTGAATTGCTTACTCCGCGGCGTAGACGCTCACGGTTTTCTTTCCCGCATGACGGGTTTCGAACTTGACGACGCCGTCGATTTTCGCAAACAGCGTGTCATCCTTGCCGATACCGACATTGGTGCCGGGATGGAAATGCGTTCCGCGCTGACGAACAAGAATGTTGCCTGCCAGAACCGCCTGACCGTCCGCACGCTTCGGTCCGAGACGCTTGCTTTCGCTGTCTCTGCCGTTACGGGAAGAGCCAACGCCCTTCTTGTGCGCAAACAGTTGCAGATTCATCTGAAACATGATGTTAAACCTCCTTGCTCCGAAATTTGAGGGTCTTTGGGTACGAAGCCTGAATGGAACGAAGTCCCGTTTCCATCGTCTCGAAAACGATGCGTGCCTGCTTCAGCTCCGATTCGCTCGTATCCCGATCGAGGATGCAGGTTGTATCTCCTTCTTCTATGGAGACGCCTGCGTTCAGATTCAATACATCGGTAATCCCGAGGATCGCGGTCTGCACCACCGCCGAAACCGCCGCACAAACCAAATCCTCGCCGTATGCACCGCATCCGGCATGTCCAGTAACGTGAACCCCCACCGGGGCTTCACCGTCACGAAACACGGTTACCGTAATCATGGCGATCAGCCGATCGCGGTGATCTCAACCTTGGTATACGGCTGACGATGACCGCGCTTTTTGCGAATGTTCTTTTTGGGCTTATACTTGAAGACGATAACCTTCTTGCCTTTGCCATGCTCAAGAACCTTAGCCGTTGCCTTGACGCCTTCCACCACGGGCTTGCCGACCGTGACGGTCTCGCCATCCGCGACGAGCAGGACATCCAGTGCAACTTCCGCGCCGACTTCGGCATCCAGCTTCTCGACGAGAACTTCATCGCCGACCGCTACTTTATACTGCTTACCACCGGTCTGAATGATTGCGTACATGTGTGCTTCCTCCTTCTTCCCAGACTCGCTCAAATACGGTGATGCGTTTTTCCGCATACTTAAATACCGCTCCGACGCGGCTTACCGAAGCATTATAGCATTCCAAGGGAGTCCTGTCAATGAAAAAATTCCGAAAAAAACGGTATTTTTCGGAATTTTTAGGTTCAGATCAGTGTTTTAACCA
>JAUMVL010000082.1 GCA_030530185.1 Clostridia bacterium
CGGTAAGGACCTAAAGCGGAATCTACTGATCGTCCAGCAGGGCGAGCACGAAGAACTGTATTCGACCGATCTTTTATCCGACCGCGTCAATTGGATCACCGGCGAAGCGCCGGCAACCGTCTTTCGCTGCACGGCAAAGTTCCGTTATCGACAGCCGGATCAGGAGGTATCGGTGCGGCTGAATGATGATGGGACAGCCAAGGTTCTGTTCAACAAGCCGCAGCGCGCCGTCACACCAGGTCAGTGGGTTGTATTCTATGACGGTGAGGTTTGTCTCGGCGGTGCGCCAATCGAATCCGTGACGCCGCTGAAAGCCATTTCCCTATGAAACCTCGATACGTGCATCTGTCCCCTCGGCTCGAAGCCGCACTGGAACTGCTCAAAGGCAGCCATGTAGTGGCGGATATCGGCTGTGATCACGGTCGATTGACCGCGGTGCTGCTGCAGCGGCAAGTCTGCGCGCGGGTAATTGCTTCCGATATCAGCGGGGAATCGCTGCAAAAGGCACACGATCTGATCGGCCATATCGGTCTATCGGAGTTTGTCTCATTTCGCGCGGGCGACGGTTTATCCGTATTCCGGGAAGGCGAATGTGACGCAATTGCTATTTTGGGCATGGGTGGAACGCTGATGGCGCGAATCCTCGACGCAGCGGAGGTGCCGCTCAACGGAGCGAACAGCATCGTGCTTCAGCCGATGCGTGCGCAGAGCGACATTCGCTCCTACCTGCATCAAAACTGCTATCGGATTACGGATGATCGGATTGTCCGGGAAGGAATGCGACTGTATCAGATTCTTCGCGCGGTTCCGGATCATGCTGTGCAGCCGATTCCAAAAGATTGGCCGGAATCGTTCTATGAGGTCGGTTTTGTTTCGTATGAAAAAAAGGATCCGCTGTTGGTGGAACTGATCGATTCTCAATTGAAACAGCATACGTCACGCTTGAAAACGGCAAAAGGAACACCGGGAGAAACAACACTGAGAAAAAAGATCGAAGCACTTTTGCAGATTCGATCGCTGCTCTGATGAGAGGAAGCTATATGAACCGGAAAGACTTTACAGAGATGCTTGAAACGATTGCGCCAAAGGAACTGGCGCTGTCGTATGACAACGTCGGACTGCTCATCGGGACGGATCGCGAGATTCGCAAGGTTTTGGTTGCGCTTGATTGTACGATTGCGGTCGCAAGGGAAGCGGTCGATATCGGTGCGGATCTTGTTCTGACGCATCATCCGTTGTTCTTTCACGGCGTGAACCGGATTCTGTCCGACGATCCCGAGACAGCGGCGGCCTATCTGCTGATTCGGAACGGGATCGGACTATATGCCGCTCATACCAATCTGGATGTGGCCGATGGCGGCGTGAACGATGCACTTGCCGAAACGCTCGGTGTATCGAATTGCCGCCCGCTTTGCGAGGATGGAATCGGCCGTGTCGGCGTATTGCAAAAACCGATGCCGCTGCGCGACTTTGTGCAGCTTTGCAATGCCTCGTTGCATACGACCGTGCGGTTTTTCGGCGACCCGGACCGGATGGTACAAACGGTCGGGCTGGTCGGCGGCGCAGGCGGCGGGAATGTCGATGATGCTGCAAGGTGCGGATGCGACGTCTATGTGACCGGCGAGATGAAGCATCATGAAGTCCTACGCGCAGAATTTTATCATCTTCCGTGCGTTGTGGCAGGACACTACGAAACAGAAGTTGTTGTTCTGAAAAAATGGATTTCCCGTTTACAGAATGAACAAAATGATGTACAATATTATGAAACGAGTCTTGGAAAGGCTCCACTGATGACCCATGAGGAGGATGAACAATGAGCAGACCCGATGCGATTCTGGACTATCAGAAGGTGGATCTTGAGAAGCAGCAGACGGAAGCAGGCTTGCGCAATACAGAGGCCCGCATTCGTTACGGCAAGCTGAATAAGCTTTTAAAAGCACAGCAGGCAACATTGAAAAAATTGACCGATGATTTGGAATTGATCTCTGCTTCGGTGCAGCGCCTGAACCGGCAGCATCAGCAGGTCTTGAAACGGCTGGAACTCGAAACGAGCGAACTGGAAACGCTTGAGGATGATGCGGAAACGACGGCAGAGGAGATGACCGAATTCCGGCACGATATCGAACGGCTGAACCGCGAGGTAACCGCGATCGAAAAGGATCTAAAGCAGACATTTACGACGCTTGAAAGGCAGATTGCGGAATATCAGAAAACACGTCAGGTTGCGGTGAAGGCCAAAAAGGAATACGATCAGGTTAAGGAAATCTGCATCAAGGAGCGCGATGACGTTCAAAAGGAATTGGACAACTTCGACCGTCAGCTGGGAGAACTCGAAAAGAACGTCGATCCCAAGCTGATGACCCGCTATAAACGTGCTCGGCAGCATTACGGTACGCCGGTTGTTCCGGTCAAGGACGGCAAATGCAGCGGCTGCAATATGGGACTGCCGACGCTTGCTTTGTCACGGCTCTCCAGCGGTATGATCGTGGCTGAGTGCGAGAACTGCGGAAGACTTTTGTATATGGAATAAGTTTACACGGTGAGTAAGACAGACGATCGCGGATCCTTCGGGAGATGAGGAAAGTCCGAGCACCACAGGGCAGAGTGCCGGGTAACACCCGGTGAAGGCGACTTCAAGGAAAGTGCAACAGAAAGAAACCGCCTGCCAAGGCAGGTAAGGATGGAAAGGCGAGGTAAGAGCTCACCGACGGCATGGCGACA
The DNA here is from genome assembly GCA_030530185.1 of Clostridia bacterium. Classification (GTDB taxonomy): domain Bacteria; phylum Bacillota; class Clostridia; order Christensenellales; family CAG-138; genus UBA3792. The sequence continues at coordinate 2,722 of JAUMVL010000082.1, forward strand.
TGCCGGTCCTGTAAACCCCACTCGGTGCAAGATTGAATTGGGAGCATTCAATAGCGGCCCGCTACGCTCCTTGTAATCGCATGAACGGAGCGGCAACGCTTCGTGTAGATAGATGATCGTCCTTTGACAGAACTCGGCTTACGTCTTGCTCACCGTGTTTTTTGGAACATGACAGAATAGGAAACAAGGAAATACGCATGGAGAAAAAAATCATTTTGACGGGAGACCGTCCGACGGGAAGATTGCATCTCGGTCATTATGTCGGTTCTTTGAAGCGCAGAGTGGAGCTGCAAAACTCCGGCGCATACGATGCGATCAATATTCTGATTGCCGATGATCAGGCGCTGACGGACAATGCCGATAATCCCGCAAAGATTCGGGACAATATCATTAACGTGGTTTTGGATTATCTTTCCGTCGGGATTGATCCGAACGTTTCCACAATTTGCGTACAGTCCGCGTTGCCTGCGCTTCACGCTTTGACGTTTTATTACCTGAATTTGGTCACAACCGCGCGGCTTTCGCGCAATCCGACTGTAAAGGCAGAGATTCAGATGCGTGGATTTGCGGACGAAGGGCTGCCGACGGGCTTTTTCACCTACCCGGTGTCGCAGGCCGCAGATATTACCGCGTTCAATGCTACAACCGTTCCGGTCGGAGAGGATCAGCTCCCGATGATTGAACAGACGCGGGAAATCGTTGAAAAGTTTAACAAAATATATGGAGAAACTCTTGTTTTGCCGAAGGCCATGATCCCGGAAAACGAGACGCAGCGTCGTTTGCCCGGTGTGGACGGCAAAGCAAAAATGAGCAAGTCGCTCGGAAATTGTATTTATTTGTCTGACAGCACCAAAATGGTGAAAAAACAGGTGAACGGCAAGATGTTCACCGATCCGACGCATCTTTTGATCAGCGATCCCGGACACATTGAGGGAAATGTTGTTTTTACCTATCTCGACGCGTTTTGTGAGGATCGTCATTTCGCAATGTTTGCGCCGGAGTACGCGAACCTTGACGAAATGAAAGATCATTACCGCAGAGGCGGACTCGGAGACGGGACATGCAAGAAATTCCTGATCAACGTACTGGAGGAGACGCTTTCGCCCATTCGGGAAAGGCGCGCTGCATGGGAAAAGGACATCGGTGCGGTATATGACATTCTGTCCGAGGGAACGAGAAAAGCGAACGAGATTACGCATGAAACGCTTGCTCGTGTACGGAAGGCCATGAGAATCGATTATTTCGAGAACAGAAGCATCGTACGGGAATGGGAAAACCTGTTGAAAGAAACTCGTTTATGACGATAGAATATCAATACGGCGGACCATACCGCCGTATTTTGAATTGAACAGGAACGGTCACTGCTCTGGTGATGGTAACGAGACGGGAGGTCTTTATGGAAGAAAACACACAAAAGAGAACGAGAAACGATCTCGCGCAGGCGATCGAAAAGCGCAATCGCGTCATCGTCCGCACGAGTTTAATCGGCATTGCCGCAAACCTGCTGCTCGTTGCATTCAAGGCGACGATCGGCTTTCTGTCCAATTCCATCGCAGTAATTCTGGATGCGGTCAACAACCTGTCCGACGCGCTTTCGTCGGTGATAACGATTATTGGCGCCAAGCTTGCCAATCGGAAGCCGGATAAAAAGCACCCGCTCGGTCACGGTCGGATCGAGTATATCAGCGCGATGATCGTGTCGGCGATTGTGCTGTATGCCGGTCTTACCGCTCTGGTCGAATCGGTGAAGAAAATTATCACACCGGAGGAAGCGGATTACTCCGTGACCTCGCTGATCATCATTGCTGCGGCGATCGTCGTCAAACTGATCTTAGGCAGATTCGTGAAAGCGCAGGGGGAGAAGGTCAATTCCGGCTCGCTGATTGCATCCGGTTCGGATGCCGTGTTTGATGCGATCCTGTCTGCATCGGTGCTTGCTTCGGCGATTCTGTTCCTGCTGACGGGTATCTCGCTCGAGGCATACGTCGGCGTTGTGATTTCTATCTTTATCATCAAATCCGGCATCGAGATGATGACCGATACACTGAGTGATATTCTCGGACGCAGAGCCGATCCGGAGGTGACAAACCGCATCAAAGAGCTTTTGAACGAAGCGCCGGAGGTGCGCGGTGCGTTCGACCTCGTTCTCTACAACTACGGCCCGAATCGCAATTACGGCTCCGTGCATCTCGAGCTGCCGGATACCATGACGGTTGATCAAGTCGATCAACTGTCGCGCAGACTTCAAGAGCGCGTCTATCTCGAGACAGGCGTGATCCTAACGGGCGTCGGCGTGTATTCTTACAATACGAGCGACAACGAGAGCGCCCGCATGCGCAATCGGATTTTTGAACAGGTCATGTCGCACGATTGGGCACTGCAGTTTCACGGATTCTACGTTGATTCGGAAGAAAAGGAGCTCCGGTTCGATGTGGTGATGAGCTTCGACGTCGACCATGCGGAAGCCTTAAAGACGCTGTATGACGAGATCGGTTCACTCTATCCGGACTATCACCTGCAGATCACAGCGGATGTGGATGTAACGGATTGAGAAAGGACAGCGGATGGTTTATCTGATCGGGGGCAGCAGCCATGTCGGAAAAACGCTGCTTGCTCAAAAGTTGATGGAACGATATGGCGTTCCATACGTGTCGCTTGACCATCTGAAGATGGCGTTTATCCGTACCGGAAAGACAACATTGTCGGTAGAGGATGATTATGAAATGCGCTATTTTCTGTGGCCGTTCGTTGCAGAATGGGTCAAGACGGCGATCGAGAACAACCAGAATTTGATTTTGGAGGGATGCTATATTCCGGATTCATGGCAGGAATCCTTTGACGAATCGTATCTCTCGCAAATTCGCTGCGTGTTTCTCGTCATGAGCGAGGAGTATCTGCGTGCGCATTTTTCTGATGTTGCAGACTATGCGAACGTGATAGAACGTCGCAAGGACGATCATCTTGATTTGGAACGACTGATCGCTTGCAGCAAGGGGTTCAAAGAAGATTGCATCGCGGCGGACATACCATATTGCGAAATTACGGATGTGTTCGACTTGGAATGGATCACGGATCGGATTGCAGCCGTTTTAGAGCTTTCAAACACGAAACATGGATCGAAAAAAGAATCGTAAAAGACGGATATGGCTGATCGTTGCAGCGCTTGCGCTGATCTTGATTGCGGGAGCGTTTGCTTGGTATGTGTCGGATTATTACCATGCAGAGCCGGAAGCGCTTGAACTGTTTAGCGATTCGCGGCCAGACATACAAGTGAAAGCAATGACAAACCAGCTTGTTTTCTCACCGGAGCATCCGCGTGCAGGCTTGATTTTCTATCCGGGCGGCAAGGTGGAGACGGAGGCGTATGCGCCTTTGATGACAGCCTGTGCCGAGCGTGGAATTCTATGCGTCCTGATGCCGATGCCGTTTCATCTTGCTGTACTGAACGAGAATGCGGCGGATGGCGTCCCGGAACAGTTCCCGGAAATCTCTGATTGGTACATCGGAGGGCACTCTCTCGGCGGCGTTATGGCTGCAATGTATGCGGCGGAGCATGCTGATGAATTCTCTGGAGTTGTTCTGCTCGGCGCCTATTCGACTGTAAATTTGCGGAAAACCAATCTGCGCGTCCTGTCTCTGTATGGGTCGGAGGATGGCGTGATGGACCGGGAGGCTTATCGGAAAAATCGCCCGAATTTGCCTGACAGTACCGAGGAATTCGTAATTGAAGGCGGCAACCACGCAGGCTTTGGCTGCTATGGCGAGCAGGCAGGGGATGGATCGGCAACGGTCACCGCAGGCGAACAACAAACATTGACCGCCGACATGATTGATCAATGGATGGGACGGTGATCCTATGAAAGTGTGCAAAATTACAGCGATGCGCCGAACGGTTTATCCCGATTTGATGGCTCTCTTTGAAAATCCGATCGAGCATTCCTGCGACATACAGATTGGGGACACATTCTATGCTGTGGGCGATTTCTGCCCGAAGGGAATGTGCGAAAGCGCGTGGGAGTCCGTTCGGCCTTTTGCGCAAAAGCTGCTGAACGGAGAAGGAAATTTCTACGACGGATGGATGAAGAATCCATATTCCGCGATGCTGTCGTGTAACGACGGATTTCGTCCGGTCACTTTTTATCTGGAATTAACGGAGGTTTCGGAAGATGCTTGCATTTGAATGTGATTACAACAACGGTGCGCACCCAAAGGTACTTCAGCATCTGCTGGAAACGAACGAGGTCCCGCAGGTCGGCTACGGGGAGGATGAATACTGCCGTTCTGCGGCGGAGAAGATCCGTGCCTTTTGCGGCCATCCGGAAGCGGATGTGTATTTTCTGACGGGCGGAACGCAGACGAACGTTGTTGTGCTTTCGGCCATTCTTCGACCGTTTGAAGGTGTGATTTGCGCACGTACCGGCCACATTCATGCACATGAGGCGGGCGCGATCGAAAACGCCGGCATAAAAGCGCTTGAGCTGCCGTCCCATGCGGGCAAGATTGATCCCAAAGAGCTGGAACGGTTCCTGCATCGGTTTTATGCGGATGAGAATCGTGAACATATGGTGTTTCCGGGCGCGGTATACCTCTCACATCCGACGGAATATGGAACGCTGTATACCCGTGCGGAGATGGAGGCAATCTCACACATCTGCAAGAAAAACGGAATGCGGCTCTTTTTGGACGGCGCACGGCTCGGTTACGGCTTGATGAGCAGAAATACCGATCTCACAATCCGGGATATTTCCGAGTATTGCGACGTGTTTTATATCGGAGGGACGAAGGTTGGCGCTCTTTGCGGCGAAGCGGTTGTTTTTCCGCAAGGAACAATGCCGCCCCACTTTGCCAACCATGTTAAAAAGCTCGGGGCAATGATTGCCAAAGGCCGGTTGCTTGGTGTGCAGTTTGACGCGCTGTTTACCGATGACCTTTATTGCCGGATTTCCGCTCATGCGATCGAAATGGCCGAAGCGCTGAAAGCGGTGCTGCGAGAGAAGGGCTGCCGCTTCTTCTTGGAAACCGATACAAATCAGCAATTTGTCATCTTGGAAAACAACCGGATGAACGAGCTTGCAAAAACGGTCCGGTTTTCTTACTGGGAACCGTTTGATGAATCGCATACCGTT
>JAUMVL010000083.1 GCA_030530185.1 Clostridia bacterium
AGGCCGGCGTGCCGAATCGTTCCGTAACGGATGTGGGCGGTGCAGTCCTGTTGATTTCGCAGTTTACGCTGATGGGCGATGCACGAAAGGGGCGCCGCCCCAGCTATATTGCGGCGGCAAGGCCCGAAACCGCGATTCCGCTGTATGAGCATTGCATCGCCCGACTCAAAGAATCCGTTCCGGTCGAGACCGGGCGGTTCGGCGCAGACATGCAGGTGACGCTGACCAACGACGGGCCGTTTACGATTCTGCTGGATTCCCGGAGGACATTTTGATGTTACTGACCATTCCGATGGGTCCGCTCGAGGCGAACTGTTATCTGTTGTATCGGCAGGATGGAGGCGAAGCCGTTCTGATCGATCCGTCCGATGCAACGGAAGCGCTGGTAGCGCTTTGTAAACACAAACTGCACCTGACGCACATTCTTCTGACGCATCGTCACTTTGATCATATCGCAGGCGTTGCGGGGCTGAAGGCCGCGACCGATGCCGCCGTCTTGATTCACACGCTCGATGCATCCGGCCTTACCGATCCGAGAGCGGCGCAGGCGGCATGGATGGGCGGCGAGCTGACCCCGTGCGAGCCGACCATGCGGCTGCAGGACGGGGACCGTTTTACGGCGGCGGGGTATGCGTTTCGCGTGCTGCATACGCCCGGGCATACGGAGGGCGGCGTTTGTTATGTCTGCGACGAGGAACAGCTGGCATTTACCGGAGATACGGTCTTTTGTGACGGAGTCGGGCGTACCGATCTGCCCGGCGGAAATATGCGAGCACTCATGCATTCGCTCTGCGACCGCATTCTGACGCTTCCGAAATCTTATACGCTCTATCCGGGCCACGGTGAGCCGACAACCGTCGCGCATGAAGCCGAACACAATCCGCTGTTGCAGTATCGGAGCAATCCATGGTTCAATTGATTACCAACGTACCCCAATACGAAAATGACATCGCCGAAGAAATCCGGCTCTTTTTGGGCGCAGTTGAAATCCGGCCCGATGCCGGGGATGACGCCGAGCAAATGACGATCACGCTTGACGAGCAGAAGCTGATTGCCTCCGGGACATATTGCGGTGCGGCTGCTTCGTTCGAGGTTTTGCCGGACGGCGGCGATCCGTTAGAGTGCAAGCGACAGCAGAAGCGGGCGGTCAAGCGGGTTGCGTATGCGTTGATGCAGCAGGTGCATCCGACGGAGATGCCGTGGGGCAGCCTGACGGGGATTCGACCGACCAAGCTTTTGCGCGAGCTTGCCGAACGATACGGCGATGCCGAAGCAGTTCGTCAGTTTACGGAGGTGTTCTCGGTCAGTATGGAAAAACTGCGCCTTGCGGCGACGATCAATGCGGTGCAGAAGCCGTACCTTGAATCGGTCGGACCGCGCGATTTAGACGTGTATGTCGGTATTCCGTACTGCAAAACGCGCTGCCTGTACTGTTCGTTCGGCGCAGAGATCGCCAAGGGCGCTTCTGTGGAGGACTACCTTGTTCCGCTGTTCGACGACATCGAGCGCGGCGGGCGGCTGCTCAAAGACGGCGGATGGAATCTTCGCGCGTTTTACATCGGCGGCGGGACGCCGACGGTGCTCGATGCGGATCAGCTCGATCGGCTTTTGTCCAAAATCGAATCGGTCTACGGCGGGTATGGACGGGAATGCACCGTCGAGGCAGGACGGCCGGATACCATCACGCGGGAAAAGCTTGCGGTGCTGAAGATGCACGGCATCGGACGGATTTCGGTGAACCCGCAGACGATGAACGATGAAACGCTGCGCAGAATCGGACGTGCACACACTGCAGAAGCAATTCGCGAAGCGTTTGCGCTTGCCCGCACGGTTGGCTTCGACGCCATCAACATGGACCTGATTGCGGGGTTGCCCGGGGAGACGGAAGAGGATTTTGCAAGAACTCTTTTGGAGATTGCAGCGCTGAGACCGGATAATCTTACGGTTCATACCCTTGCAATTAAGCGTTCCAGCCGATTGAAAGAGCAGCTGGACCGGTATCCGCTGCCGAGCAAGGACGCCGTTACCCGAATGATCGACAGAGGCTTTGAAACTGCAAAGTCGATCGGGCTTTGGCCATACTATATGTATCGGCAGAAATACCAGAACGGCAACCTCGAAAACGTCGGCTATGCCGGCAGAGATTCGATCTGCATGTACAACATTGACATGATGGAGGAGACGACCTCAATCCTTGCCCACGGTGCGAATGCAATGACCAAGCGTATTTTCGACGCCGAACGCCGCGTCGAGCGAATCGCCGCGCCGAAGAATGTCCCAACCTATACGAGGAAGCTTCCGCTTTTGGATGAACAGAAACGGAACCTGTTTCTATCCTGAACTGTTCCGAGCGACAATCGTGTTACAAAACTGCTTCAAACGCCCCGATGCGGGCGTTTTCTTTTTTGAAAATTTGAAAAAAAGGTTGACGTTTTTCCGTATATCATATATAATGTAACCGTTTTTAGAAGTGCTGTCGTGCCCGATTGTCGGCAGAGGGAGTGGAGTGCGGCAGGCAGATTTCCCCGTGCGGGCGGGATATGGATCCGCACGGCAACTTGCGCGGAACGCGCCGGCTTTCGACTTCTTTCCCTTCGCAACCAATGGTCTATTGCCGGCAGGCGATCCCCTTCCGAGCCAATTGCGGTTCCGCGCAAAAAAACGATTCAATGCATCTTGCGGCGCATTGTTTCTTTTTGTGTAAACACCGCGTATGGCGCGTGTAAAGATCTGCAGAGGCGTGCGGATCGCCCTTGACAAACGAAAGAAAATGCCATTATAATTTTTCCATGTTGAACCATCACGAAACGGTGCTCTGTATGTCGGAAACCGAAGAAAAAGGCATTGGCCTCACAGCAAAGCGATTGAGTTGAACGAACGGCGTTCATCCGAAGGTGTACCCCTTCGAATGGGCGCCTCTCCTTTTTTGAACAGGGGAGCAAAGCCGCTTTTTCGCAGTCGCAGATATCGTGATGCGGGAAGGGCATGCGGCGCACCTCGGAACGGAAAGAAACCTACAAGGGAGGAACTTGTTATGAAGCACTACACAAAAGACGACATCATCCGGTTGGTCAACGAGGAGGACATCGAGTTTATCCGATTGCAGTTTACCGATATTTTCGGTATGCTCAAGAATGTTGCCGTCACGAAATCGCAGATTGAAAAGGTCGTGAACAATCAGATTATGATCGACGGCAGCTCGATCGAGGGGTTTACGCGCATTCACGAATCCGATCAGTATCTGCGTCCCGATCTGGATACCTTTGTGATTCTGCCGTGGCATCCCGCGACGCGCAAGACCGCACGCCTGATCTGCGATGTCTACAATCCCGACGGAACGCCGTTCGTCGGCGATCCGCGCTATGTGCTCAAAAGGACGCTGGAACGTGCCGAAAAGATGGGATATACGTTTAACGTCGGTCCTGAGCTGGAATTCTTCCTGTTTGAAACGGATGAAAAAGGCCGCCCCACGACGAGCACCGCAGACGCGGCAGGGTATTTCGACATGGCGCCGATCGACCACGGCGGACACGTGCGAAGAGAAATCTGCCTCATGCTGGAGGAGATGGGCTTTGAGATCGAGGCAAGTCACCACGAGGTTGCCGCGGGGCAGCACGAGATCGATTTTAAGTATGCCGAAGCGCTCCATGCCGCCGATAACATTCTGACATTCAAGATGGCGGTCAAAAAGATTGCGCAAATGCGCGGCCTGCACGCAACGTTTATGCCCAAGCCGGTGTATGGCATCAACGGTTCGGGTATGCATACGAATATGTCGCTGTTCAAAGACGGAAAGAACATTTTCTTCGATCCCGAAGGCAAGAAGCAGCTTTCCAAAGAGGCATACAGCTTCATCGCGGGGCTGCTTGCACATGTTCGTGGCATGGCGGCAATCACGAATCCGCTGGTCAATTCCTATAAGCGCCTCGTTCCGGGGTATGAAGCGCCTTGCTACCTTGCATGGAGCGCATCGAACCGTTCGGCGCTGATCCGGATTCCGGCTGCGCGCGGACAATCCACCCGCGTCGAACTGCGCTGCCCGGACCCGGCGTGCAATCCATACCTTGCAATTGCGGCATGCCTTGCAGCGGGGCTGGACGGCATCGAAAGGGGCATGACTCCGCCGGACGAGATCACCGAAAACATCTTTGCCATGACGGAGGATGAGCGCAAACTGCACGGTATCGACAGTCTGCCCGGCAATCTGCTCGAGGCGGTTGAATGCCTGGAACGCGATCCGGTCATCGTGCATACGCTTGGCGATCATGTTTATCACAGCTACATCACCGGCAAGAAGGCTGAGTGGGATGAATATCGTACCCGTGTCACCGACTGGGAACGGAAGCGGTATATGATCGTCTATTGAGGAAAAAAGCAAATCGGACCTCGTGCAAGCGGATGCTGCATGGGGTTCTTTTTTTGAAATCCCGGCGCAGGATTGCTCGATGCGGTATTGAAAACAAAACAGGGGTTTGGTATAATTTACAAAAACAAACCAAGGAAATGTACCCGGGTATTGCGGATAAGAACTTTGGGAAAGGAGGCAGGGCATGGGCTTTTCGACGAACAGCATGGTGACGATTTTGGTCGTGACGGTATTTGTCGCGGCGTTTGTTGCGCTGCTTCCGTTGATCGACAGTCGCGTCTGTCGGCGGCTCGGGCTGAATCTTCAGCATGGTCTGAGCACCAATCCGAACGCACTCGGTCTGTTGAAACTGCGGCAGCTTCTCCTTTACGGCGTATTTGCCGTATATATTGCCGCTTTCGCATTTCTTGTGTTTTTCTCCCGCGGTACGGGGGAATCCTATCTTGTGCACGCCGCGCCGTTTGAAGATCTGCGCAAGGCAATCACAACCGATACCGGAGTCATCGATACGGTGATTGCGTTTGTACGGGATGGCTTCCGGGAGGGGCTTTCGCATATTCGGATCATCGAGCCGGCCGATATTGCACAGGTTTATCTGAATATTATGCTGTTCATCCCGATGGGATATCTGTTTCCGTATGTGTTTCCGTGGTTCCGCGCCAAGGTACGGACCCGGCCGCTGATTGCGTGTTTTGTCATCTCGGTCATCACCGAAAACCTGCAGCTGATTTTTCGGCGCGGTCTGTATGATGTCGACGATCTGTTGTCCAACACGCTTGGCGGATGGATTGGTCAGATGCTGTTTGTTTCGATTGCGTTCGTTGTGACACACCCGGATTGGCGCAAGGAGCTGCGGTCCTACCATCGCTGGAAACGCCATGCAAGGCACCGCACCCTTTACCCGTTCGCGCGAAGGATTGCGCTGTCCCGGACAACGCTTCTGGCGACAGACGAGACTGCTGTCTGGGATTTTTATGTGGACAAGCTTGGCTTTCGCGTCATCAAGCAGGTAGTTCCGATCGAAACGGAGGAGACCGAGTTCCTGCTGGAAATGGGTTCTTCGCAGGTGGAGATCCGCTGCTCCAATCGTCAGGAAACCCTTCCGCAGCAGTATTTGACGATCTCAGCACGCAATCTGGAAAAGATTCAAAAGCGACTGATCGACAACGGAATTTCGCCGAGTCCCTTTTCCCAGGATCCTTATACCGGCGTTCGCTGTCTGTCGTTTTTTGGCCCGGATCGGATTCAAATCACGATCCTGGAGCAGCCGTAATTTTCGGAAACATCAGCGATTCTTCCTGGGAAACCGGGAAGGCTGCATCAACGGGTGGGGTATCCCGTTCGTTTTTGATTTCTTATCGTTACGGAAAGACGTTGCGTTTTTGGGGACAATCCTCTATAATACAAGCAAAATGAAACCGAATTCTTGAAGCGTACCGGAGCAAGGAGCAAACGATGGCACATTCCTACATCAATCGCGCGTTTTACCAAGCGATTCTGGATTTTGAAAAAAGCGAGCAGGCACAGGATTACTATTATCAGGTCATGGGGACCGAAACGGGCCGGCTTGGAAAAGACGGAAAGCCCGAAACCGTTCGGGAGCAGATTCTGCGCGTCTATGCGATGCTGTTTTGTGACGACATCGGCGCTGTCGCGGGGCAGATTGCTTCTCCCGAGGATGTGGAAGCAACCGCCGACCGTTTGCATACCGGCAATATGGGGTTTGATCGAAAGCATTGGTATCGCATGCAGCATCATTTTCCGGTGATCGATGAGGACAATTACGATCGCTTTGCGGCGCTTGTGATTGCCGATCTGAATGCGGGCGCGCTGAAGGAAGCGGCGCAAAACGGCGGCGATATGCTGCTCGTCGGTGAAGCCGATCCGCTGAGGATGACGAGGGAGCAAAGAAGAACGCAGAAGGTGCGTACCGTTGCGCTTCGCACGGAGGAAACGCTATGACCATTCTGACCGTGGACGACAACCGCGAAGACCTCGAAGCGATTAAACAGATTATCGCACAACGGCAGCCCGATGCGGAGCTGCTGGCATTTGACAGCGCGTTGGAGGCGCTTGCTGTCGCAAGAACGACAGAAATCGACATTGCAATTCTGGAAACGGTTTTGCCGGAACTGAACGGGGTGGAGCTTGGCGGGTATTTGAAGGACCTATATCCGTCGGTGAATCTGATTTACCTCACGAAGCATCGGGAGTTCGGATATGAGGCGATGACGCTGCATGCAAGCGGGTATCTGCTGAAGCCTGTTTGCGCGGATGCGCTTGAACGGGAATTGACCGAATTGCGGTATGCGCCGGAATGGAAGAATCGCAAACGGGTATTTGCGCAGACCTTTGGCAACTTCGATCTGTTCGTAGACGGGAAACCGGTCGCGTTCAAATACACACGAACGAAAGAAATCGTTGCGCTGCTGATCAACAACCGCGGCGCGCAGACGACGAACGGAGAGATCATTGCCTCACTCTGGGAGGATGACGGCGATCCGGAAAAGAAATCCTCCTATCTCAGCAATCTCCGGCAAGACCTGCAAAATACCCTTGCCCGGTTGAAGCTGACGCGAATCATCGTCAAGCAGCGCGGCAGTATGGCGATCGTGCCGGAGCTGATCGAATGCGATCTATATGATTGGCTGGAAAAGAAAAAAGACTCGAAATATCAGTATCTGGGCGACTTTATGAACCAGTACAGCTGGGCGGAACCGATGCATGCCGAGATCGACGAGATCAGCTACGCGATGGAGGATGCATAGGCAAGCCTGTGAAACAGAATCATCCCCAAATGGAAAGGGACTGTTCAATAAATGTACCAGGACATTTGCGGCAAAAGAACGGAAAACAATACCGGTAGGCAGAAATGGCTCAAAACGCCATTTCTGTTTGATTTTGAGCCGCAAATTAGCCGTTTTTCCGCTCTCGCGGTAGCGTGAAACAGAATCATCCCAAAATGGAAACGGCAGCGCTGCAAATGCAGCGCTGCCGTTGTAGTTGCTTTTCGCGTATTCCTTATGCGCCGGTGCCGGGCGCTTCGGTTTCCGCCGCCGCATCGGTGTTGTAGTCGGCAATGTTCAGCGTGCGAATGTTGCCAAAGGTTGCATTTCCCTCCGGATCAACCGTTACGATCACGAGCTGGATCGAGGAGACCGGCGGATTGGTTGCGAGCGTGGAGTGACACAGAATTGCATAGTTCGTGCCGGCGACAACCTGGCTTCCGAGGTAGGCAATGGGCTCGAGCGAATTGCCGACAAAGCCTTCCTTCGCCTTGGCAAATGCCGCCGCGGGATCGTCGGGCAGAGTGATGACGGCATACTCCTGCGGAATCGCCCAGCCGCCAGCAAGCTGTTCGGCGGGCTTTGCTTCTTCTTCGGATGCGGTCAGAGCAAAGTCGCTGATGTGCGTAATTTTCGCATTGCCCTCGAGATCGCGATAGAGGATC
>JAUMVL010000084.1:0-3153 GCA_030530185.1 Clostridia bacterium
AATTTCTACGATTGGGTGCTTTTTTTCGTGTCCGTTCCCCGGGGAACGGTCCACTGATCCATGCCGGATTCCTTGAGCTTTCGCCGCTGTACCGGCAGATTCCCGTTTGTAATGCAATACTGTCGATAGACGTGGGAGAGAGCGGTCAATACTTCCCAGCCATGCGGATGAAAAAGGATCGTATCGGGTAACCGACGCTGATATTCATCGTTGAACGCCTCGGCGTCCGTTTCGATCCCGTATTGTGCGAAAAACTCGATAAAGCGGTTCACCATGGTCTCGCGCTTCGTGCACTCGCCGCGTTCGAGCTTTTCCCAATGCTTGGCATTGATCGGATCGTATACGGCGAGCATTGCATCGGTACAGGGACCAAGTCCGAACACCTCGAACGTTTTGCGAATGCCTGCGCGCTCACTTGCCAAAAAATCGAGCAGTGTTCCGTCAACATCCCACAGCAATGCACGAATCGATTTCATAGAAGCCTCCCGGGTTGGAATGATCCGATTATATCATGCCGTGCCTTGCGACGCAACCGACAATTGGACGATTCGAACAAAAGAAAATTGTGCTGAACAGACAGCACAATTTTGCTTGACAGAGCAGTAAAAGCTGCTATAATTGTATATATTAGATAAGCACAATCCATAAGGAGGAGCTATGAACCTGTTAGAGGTAAAGGAACTGACCAAGCGATACGAGCATTTCACACTCGACCGGGTGTCGTTTTCGCTTGAGCCGGGGTATATCATGGGCTTTATCGGACGAAACGGCGCGGGTAAGTCCACGACGATCAAGACGATGCTGAATCTGATCCGTAAGGATGGAGGCAGTGTAACGGTGGACGGCATGGACTTTACAGAGAATGAGAGCGTCGCAAAACGCAAAATCGGCTTCATCAACGGAGAATTCAACTGCTACCCAAGGTCCGCGCTTGCGGTGATCACCGACGTGACGCGACGGTTTTATCCGGACTGGGACGAGGCGGCCTATCGCGGGTATCTCGAACGGTTTTCGCTGGACGAACGGAAGAAGGTCAACGAGCTGTCGGCGGGCATGCGGGTGAAATATGCGCTCGCGCTTGCGCTGTCGCACAATGCCAAACTGCTGATTCTGGATGAGCCGACAAGCGGGCTCGATCCGGTTTCGAGGGACGATCTGCTTGAGCTGTTCCGTTCGCTGATCGCGGACGGGAGCAAAAGCATCCTGTTTTCAACGCACATCATTTCTGACCTTGAGAAGTGTGCCGATTTCATTACCTATATTCAAAACGGCAAAATCCTCGCAAGCAAGGACGTGGAATCGTTCAAGGCAGACTATCGGCTTGTGTCGGGCGAGCGGGAGCAGATGGAACGGCACAAGGCGCTTTTGATCGGCTGCAAGACGCACGCGTTTGGGTTTACCGGATTGGTCCGGGCCGAGGATGCACCAGCATTTTCAGACTGTCGGACGGCAAATGCGGATCTCGAATCCATTATGATCTATACGGAACAGGAGGGGGAACATGAAGAATCTGCTTTATAAGGAATTGAAGCTGTGCGTGCCGTCGTTTGTGTTCTTCTATCTGGCGTTTTCGTGCATGATGCTGATCCCGAGCTATCCGTATCTGGTCGCATTCTTCTTTATCTGCAACGCGACGATGTATATTTTCACGCAAGGTCAGGCAAACGGGGACTTCCAGTATTCCGCAATGCTCCCAATCGCCAAGCGCGATATCGTTCGTGCGCGGTATTTGTCGGTAATGCTGTTTCAAATGCTGTTTGTGGTTCTTTGCACCGGACTCATCTTTTTGCATCACGGACTCCCGCCCAAGGGACTTCCGAGCAACCCGGCAGGCATTGACGGGGGACTGACTCTGATTGGCGCGGGACTCAGCGTGATTGGATTGTATAACTTGATCGGGATTCCGGCATATTTCAAAAGCGATATAAAGATCGGCAGGATCATGCTGACGACGATTATCGGCTTGTTTGCTTATATTTTTGTTGTAGAGGGCATAGCGATTGCGTCGGCAGTTGCGCAGGAAACCGTTCCGCTGTTTGATTGGATCGAGAGGACCCTCGATTGCTTCCCGGAAACGCCTGCGGCGTGGAATGCGCAGATCATAGCTCTACTCCTCGGCGCGGCAGCGTATGCGGCCCTGACGGCGCTGGGACTCCGCAAATCAATCCGCAACTTTGAACAGGTGAACCTGTGATGTATCTGTCTGTTTTGCCGAGTTCCGATACGCCTGCTTACCGGCAGCTCTATGAGCAGCTTGCGGCGCAGATCCTTTCGGGCGCGCTTCCGTCCGGTACGGCGCTGCCGCCGATTCGCACGGTGGCAAAGGAACTCGGCGTATCGGTCATCACGGTACGCGGCGCATGGGATGCGCTGGAAGCCGATGGTCTGATCGAAACCCGTGCCGGCAGCGGCTGCTATGTGGCATTTCTTCCGACAGAGGAGAGAACCCGCCGTCGTATGGACGCGCTGAACGAGCCGCTGTCCGTTCTGCTCGCCACCGCAAAAACCTACGGCTTTTCCGAGCAGGAGCTCTACGAAAGCATTCGCCTGGCATGGAAAGGAATCAACAAATAATCGAATGCGACGTTGTAAGCCGGCGTTGTTTTTCGTTTGCAAAAATTGACATTCCATATCGGATTTGGTACAATAAAAAAAATATTTTTTGAAAGGAGCAGGGGCATGGTTTTTTCAAGCTTGCTTTTTTTGCTGCTGTTTCTGCCGCTCCTGCTCATCCTGTATTTCATTGGGAAAAATCTCAAATGGCGCAACGCCGTGCTGCTGCTCTTTTCGCTCGTGTTCTATGCATGGGGCGAGCCGAAATGGATTCTTTGCATGCTCGGCGCGACCGTCATCAACTACATCTGTGCGCTTGTGCTCGAAAAGGCGTCGTCCCCGATTCGAAGGAAAGTGGTGCTCGCTTTGGGCGTCATTGCGTCGCTCGCAGCTTTGTTTTATTTCAAATACGCCTCTTTTTTCATGAACACCGTGGCTGAACTGTTCGGGGTAAACTGGCGCATATCGGACGTGCAGCTTCCGATCGGACTCAGTTTTTATACGTTTCAGATACTGACCTATACAGTAGATGTATATCGAGGCAAAGTACCGCAGCAAAAGAACTTATCACGACTGCTTCTGTCTGTTTCGTGCTTTCCG
>JAUMVL010000084.1:3163-7739 GCA_030530185.1 Clostridia bacterium
TGATTGCAGGCCCGATTGTGCAATATGCTGATATCGCAGCGCAACTCGATGAGCGAACGACGTCCATGTCCGATTTTGCAGATGGAATGGGGCGGTTTTCCATCGGCCTTGCGAAAAAAGTATTGTTGGCCAACGGCTGCGGTAAGGCAGTCGAAACACTGCTCGCCGGGACGGCCTTGTCCGTTTCGGGCGCATGGCTTGGTGCCGTGCTGTATGCATTACAGATCTATTTCGATTTTTCAGCCTATTCCGACATGGCGATCGGACTGGGGCATGTCTTCGGCTTTTCGTATCGGGAAAACTTCAATTATCCTTACATCTCCGCAAGCGTCGGGGAATTCTGGCGTCGCTGGCATATCTCTTTGGGAAGCTTTTTCCGCGATTACGCTTATATCCCGCTCGGCGGAAACCGCACAGGCAACTGGGCAACTGCGCGGAATCTGTTGATCGTATGGACGCTGACCGGGCTTTGGCACGGCGCAAGCTGGAATTTTGTCGTATGGGGTCTATATTATGGCGTCTGGCTGTTGATTGAGCGCTTTGCGCTCAAAACCGTGCTGGAAAAGATTCCAAAGGTGCTGCGCATATTGGGGACCCTTTTGATTGTTCTGGTCGGATGGGTGCTTTTCTATCACGTTTCGCTTGCCGACGGGTGGAGACAGATTACAGCCATGTTCGGATTTGGAGCGGCCGGTTGGACAGATGAAACCGTTACGGCAGTGCTGTCTGAAATCACAATTCTGCCATTGATTGCGGCCCTGTGCTGCTTGCCGGTTTTGCCAAAGCTCAAAACGTGGCTCGAAACGCATCCGAATTGGAACCGTGCCGCGGAAATTGCCGCGCCGATTTTTGAAACAGCGCTGCTGCTCCTTTCGATCGCGTTCCTGGTCGGGCAAAGCTATAATCCGTTTATTTACTTCCGGTTCTGAGGAAAAAGGACGATGAAACGATTCGGGGTATTCATTCGATATCTATGGCTGTGCGGATGCGCGTGGCTCGGCTGCATGACGCTTCTGACGGCCCCGCGTACTGAGCGCGCCTCCGATACGGAAAATCGCATGCTTGCCGGAGCACCGACGCCGACCGTGGAATCCGTGCTCGACGGTTCTTTTATGTCCGGTGTGGATGACTGGCTTGCGGACGGCGTTGTGCTGCGCGATCGATGGATCGGCGTTTCGCATGCGGTGGAACGTGCGCTAGCAATGCCGGTGGACGAGGAAACCGAGGCGGCGCAAATGATGGCGGCGATTGAAGCCGAGACCGGCGAAGAGGCCAAGCCGTTACCAAGTGAGCAAACATCCGAGCAGCCCACGCCAGAGCCGAAGCAGACGGAAACAAAAGCCGAGACAACCACAGAGCGAACGGAAACACAGGAACCAACCCATCAAGTCCCGATTGCCACAGAAAACCCGGAAGAGGACGCACAGATTCATGAAACGACCTTCTGGATTCGCTATAAAGACGGAACGGTTCGCGATGTATATGCTTTCCCCGTTCAAAATGTGCGAAATGCAGCGGCGATATTGAATGAATACCGATCCCTCTTACCGGAGGATGGCAGCGTCATCTTTGCAGAGGTACCCATCGCGGCAACAGGCAATGCGTATCTTGGAGAGCGCAACATTCGCGAATGCTGGGGGTCGGATATGGAGGAACAGCTTCAGAAGATCGTGGACGAAGGCGTGTACATCATCAACGCGTCTGCGGCGATCGAGCCGGCGCTGCAGCGCGGGGAGTATGTTTATTTTCGAACCGATCATCACTGGACGGCGCTCGGTGCGCATTATATCTATCAGGCAATGATGGAGCGTCTCGGAATTCCGCCGATGGCTTACCACGACTATGCGTATACGATCAACCGCGGCATGGGCGGCGGGGGACCACGTTCGGACACGATCGAAGTGATTCACGAAATCCTGCCGACGCACAGCTATATCGTTCGGAGACTTAAATATCACGAGGAAATTCGCTATATGTATCCGGAGCGCAAGGACTATACGGCCTACATCAGCGGAACGCGCACGCCTTGGAGACAGTTTGATTCCGGTTTCCAGACCGGGCGAACGGCCCTGTTGATCGGGGATTCCTTCAGCAATGCGCTCCTGCCTTACTTGCTTCCGCATTATGACCGGATCATGATGACTGACTTGCGCGGCACGTATTATCGCCCCGAAGATGCCGGAGGGAGCGTTCAGAAGTACATCCAGACTTACGACGTAGACGATATCTATTTTATGTTCTGTTTTGCAACAAGTGTTAATTCCGACTTCTTTATCAACGGCCAGATGACTCGGTATCTCTACTGGTAAGGAGGACGGAATGGAACAGAAAAACAGCAAATGGTTTTTTTACCTGATCCTACCGCTCACAGCAATCGCTTTCTTTGCGGCTGCGACATACTTGTATCATCTGCCTGATTTGCGCTATCAGAAAGCGCAGGAGGCTTTTGAAACCGGTGATTATGAAACGGCACTTGCGCTCGCAAAAGCAGAGGAGTCGGAGCGATCCGATACGCTGATTGATGCAATCCATCTGGAACAGGCCAAGGCCGCCATCCAAAATGGGGATGCCGAAACAGCACGAGAATACCTTGCATTGCTCCCTGAATCTTCCGAGGTAAAGGAACTGACGCGGGGACTGGATTATTCGGATGCGGTTGAACTGTTTGAATCCGGAGCATGGCAGGAAGCAATCGACGCGATGCAGTCGCTTGGCGGATACGGAGACAGCTTTGCCTATATTGACCGGGCACGCGCCGAAATCGCCGAGCAGCATTACCGTGAGGGGGACGGTGCGCTTGCCGTAGAGGAGCTGCTTTCGGTTGGCGGAGAGGACAACGTCGCGCGTGCGTATGCAATTGCAATCGAGGTTACCGGCCTTGAGGACTCCGATGAGGCGCTTCGAATCATCCGCGGCCTCGATGCGGAGACTGTGCAGCGCATGAAATTATTGCGCGAACGGCAGCAGCAGGCACAGTTCTGCATTCTTGCCGCAGGCTTTTTCCATACGGTCGGCAAGCGTGCGGATGGGTCGGTTACAGCAGCAGGCGACGACACCTATGGACAATGCGATGTATCAGCTTGGACGGATATTACGGAGATAGCTGCAGGCGCTTATCATACGGTCGGACTGCGCAGCGACGGCACGGTCACAGCAACGGGTGACAACACCTATGGGCAATGCGATGTGACGGATTGGCGAAACGTAGTGCACATAGCAGCGAACAACTATGATACGATCGCATTGACCCAGTCCGGAGAGCTTCTATATACCGGATACAGCAAGTATGACATGACGGCATCGTGGCCGTCGGATTTGAGATCGATCGGCGCGGGCAGTTACGCCATTTGTGCACTTCGGCAAAACGGAGCATTTTTAGCTTCTCATGAGTCGAGCAGCGCACCGGAGTTTACAAATCTGATTTCTGCCGCGGTGCAGACCGGCTATGCGATTGGGCTCAAAGAGGATGGGACGGCGGTTTCTCACGGCGTTTCCTTGCCGGAAAATTGGGAGAACCTTGTGGCGCTCTATGCGGGTACGAACCGGATTTTGGGACTAACGGCAGACGGAAAACTACTGGAATATGCATTCCGTGATCGCGAAGCACTCCTGAAACATCCGCTTGAAAGCGTGCATGCGGCAGCAAACGCAGGAACGCACATTGCAGTGCTGTTTGAGGACGGCTCGGTCAAATGCTTCGGGGAAAATACGTGCGGAGAATGCAACACCGAAACGTGGAATCTGCTCTCGGAATAATGAAATCAGCAAGACAGCAAAGCGGCCCCGGACAAGGGCCGCTTTGCTCTGTTTTGGAACAGGAAAGGCGCTTATGCTTCGCCGCCCTCCCAGCGTTCTTTGGCTCGGGTTTCGAGGTCAAGCAGCGTCTTTTGCGGGTTTTTCACCTTGGCAAGGAAAATCATTGCCGCGATGATGTACGGCTTGAACGAGGCTTGCTTATAGAGCGGGTCGCGATAGCGATCGAACACGGATGCGGCGACTTCGCCGGCTTCGCAGGAGACGTCGGTGATGTCGGCGGGCAGGCAGTGGAGATACAGCGCTTTGCCGTCCTTGGTGAGCTTCATCATCTCCTCGGTGCATTCCCAATCCTTGTGTTCGGCGTTCTGTGCAAGCAGACGCTTTTCCAACGCCTTGATCCCATCCAGATCGCCCTTGCCATACAGATCGGTACGCTCTTCCATCGCAGCATACGGCGCCCACGATTTCGGATAGACGATATCGGCGTCCTTGAACGCTTCCTTCATGTCATGCGTGATCGTAAACTTTGCGCCCGACTTTTTGCAGTTTTCCTCGGCAACTTTTACGACGTCGTCCATAATTTCGTATCCCTCGGGGTAGGCGAGCGTGACGTCCATGCCGAAGCGTGTGAACAGACCGGCTACGCCTTGCGGAACCGACAGCGGCTTGCCATAGGACGGGCTGTAAGCCCATGTCATAGCAACCTTCTTGCCCTTCAGGTTTTTGATTGCTTCGTCGAGATCGTCGCTGCCGCCGAGCGTATGGATGCAGTGCAGCATATCCGCCATGCACTGGGTCGGGTGATCGATGTCGCACTGGA
>JAUMVL010000085.1:0-2281 GCA_030530185.1 Clostridia bacterium
CTTCCGCAAGTCCGTATGATGTGGAAATGGAAGAAGGCTATAACGACGAAGGCAAAGAGTGCGTCATTTACAGCATTGTTGTTCCGGCGCACGGCGTCGTGACGATTGTTCTCCCCTCGCAGGGTGAGCAGACATATCCGAGCAGCAATGATACGCCTGTGATCTACAGCTTGACCGTTCCGAAGTATGCCTACTATCCGAACGTTCCCCTGACGGATCCGGTTTATGAAGTCCATCCGGAAATCTACTTGACCGAAGCCGACGGATCGACGCGGACGCTCTCTGTACCGTCTTTTACGCTGACCTTCCCCACGCTGTCGATTGATCTTGAAAAGCCTGTGCTGGATGAGAACGGTCACATCATGGCAAACAAAGAAAATCTCGTCCCGATTTCCGGCCACGTCAATGACTACGATGTCCGTCTGTATGTGAACGACGAACAAGTCACCGTTTATTCCGAAGGCTTGTTCATGCCGGATTATGCGATGAACGCAACTGAACCCGTCACGGTTACGCTCCGTGCGGAAAAAGAGAACTGGGTAACTGCGACGACCGAATTTATCGTTGATCCGTATGTCTATACACCGGACAAGATGATTCTGAATGTTGCCAACGACCGCGTCACCGAGCTCAAGGCGGATAAGACCGGAAAGATCACCGTCCGCGGTACGACGCTCCCCAACGCAACGCTGACTGCAACGAGCGATGTTCCGTCCAAGGTCGTTTGCGGCTCTGTTTCCGTTGACGGCGAAGGAAACTTCACGTTCGGCGTCACGATGGATTCCTCCTTCTACGGCATTGCAAACATTACGATCAACGCCGAGAAGGAAGATGCGGAGTCCGGCTCCACCACGGTTAAGGTCTATCGCATGTATGCAGATCGTTCCGCATTCATCCAGGGCTATAATAAGACCAAGAGCTATAAAGAAATCGGTTCGAGCAAGAAATACGTAACAATCTCTGCTCTGATGGCAAATGCAACTACGTATGCATCTTCTGACTACGGGTTCCGTGTCACAGCCAAGGTGGTTGAAGTTACCAAGACGGAAGACGGTTATTCGGTCGTTCGCATGACGCTTGCAGGAAGCGGTGAGACGATCTATGTCATCAACCTCAGCGAAAAATGGGCACCCGACAACAACATCGGCGGAAACTACAACCTCTATGGCAGCTTCCTCGGAACCTATACCGACGGAGCAAGTCCGTACTTTGCTGCTTACTTCGCAGTCAACAAATAACGATGCGCGTTTGGGCAAAAACATTAAAAGATCATAAGATTCAGACCGACGTCGTGCAGGAGTTCGCTCTTGCACGACCGTCTGATTTGTACGGCTGGACGCCGGTCATCGATGACTTATGCCACGCTTTGGATATCGAACGACCGGTGATTCTAAACAAGCATATTCAGGATCTGTGCACGTTCAACCGTGTCATTTTCCGCCCATCCGATTTCATGGATTCCGTCGGATTCGATCGCTTTGAAATCGAAATTTTTCCAGAAAAAAAGAAGAATGATTGGATTGATGCGATCACATACTAACTCCCGATGAAAGGAGTTGATCTCATGAATACAGTCGCATTGATTCTGATGATTGTCGGTGCTTTGAATTGGCTGTTGGTTGGTTTGTTCCAATTCAATCTCGTTGCTTGGATTTTCGGTGCCGGAACGATCATGGCGAGAATTATCTATTCCATCGTCGGTCTTGCCGCTATCTGGGGCATCGCGATGCTGTTCCAACGAAATGTACGTCATGCGGCGGTCAGTACCGTCGAAGACTGAACCAATTGAGAGACGCTCCGTCTCTCTTTTTTATTGCTTTTTTTGAACCGGAACGGTATACTGATGATAGAAAGAATGACGCGGCAGGAGGGATTTCCGATGCAATCAAAACAATGGATGATAGATACCGTTCAACAGCTTCCGCAAGGTGCATTTTTAATGGTTTCCGGCAATCCGATGACCATCGGCTGGGCACAGTTCGGTGTGGTATGGGGCCGGCTCTGTGCGTCGGTTTATGTTCGGCAAAGCCGCTATACGCATGAATTGTTAAATCAAGCTGACACCTTTACCATCAGCGTTCCCGATCCGGATGTGATGAAGTCGGAACTGGCCTACTGCGGAACCCGCTCCAGAAGAGACGGCGACAAATGTAAAGCGATCGGTCGAGCCCTGGTCCCTGCAAAATTTGGCGCTCAGGACGGACTTGGGGGCTGTCGGTATCAGATCGAATGTCGGATTCTTCATCGAAGTGAACTTGAAATCGAATCTTTGGAGGATCCC
>JAUMVL010000085.1:2293-7673 GCA_030530185.1 Clostridia bacterium
GGGACGGCGATCACCACACCCTGTATATCGGCGAAATTCTCGGCGTTACGGAGTCAGACCAATGAAAAAGCCCATTGCTCTGGTAACCGGTGCTTCCGGCGGAATCGGCGGTGCAATAGCAAAGGCCCTGCTGAAAAGCGGCTATGCGGTTGTCCTGCAATACCACCGTCACGCTGAAGCCGCACAAGCGCTTATTTCGGATTGTTCGCCCGATGCGGATTATCTCCTTCTTCCCTGCGATCTGACCGACTCCGATGCCGTTGCGGCGTTTGCAGACGTCGTTCATAAGCGGTTCGGACCTGTATCCGTCTTGGTCAACTGTGCCGGCATCGCATTAAAGCAAATGCTCTTTACCGATACGACGGATGCCGATCTTGCGTCCGTCTTTGAAACAAACGTCTATGGGCCAATGCGATTGACAAGGTTATTATTAGATGACCTTCGGAAAATGTCCGGAACAATTGTAAACATTTCCTCGATGTGGGGCGTTTCGGGGGCTTCCTGTGAGGTCATCTATTCTGCCTCAAAAGCGGCTTTGATTGGGTTCACAAAAGCACTTGCAAAGGAACTGGCGCCAAGCGGCGTGACGGTAAACGCAGTTGCACCGGGCTTTGTTTCCACCGCAATGAATGCGCATCTTTCTGCTGCGGATGCCGAAGCGTTCCGCTCATCCACACCGCTCGAACGGTTTGGCACACCGCAGGAAATTGCCGATGCAGTTCTATACTTAATCGGCGCGCGATTTGTCACGGGACAAATTCTTTCCGTGGATGGTGGGATCAACATATAATTGCCTGCACAAAGCCGGGCGCTGGTTATTTCTGCTCCCGGCTTTCTTTTTTATTCCAAATAACTTGCAATCAATCGTCTGATCACATCCAGATACCCATTGGATCGTACGATTTCCGAGGGGTACAACGCAACCACCGCAAGCGTGTTTCCCGCTGCATCCGTGAACGTGGCGTTGCCTACCGCAACATCGGGATCGAGCGGAGCAAGCAAAGCCTTCGGCAAGTCATCCGACTGTTCCAGCGCTCCGTCCGCCTTGCTGCGAAGCAACACCACATTTTCATGCGGAACCAAATCGACTGTCTTTCGGTCGCCGTAAAGCACCGGCCATTCGGGATACAAGGTCTTTCCGGCAGAAGCAGGTGTTTCCAGCTTATAATTTGCAAACGCGTTGTCAAGAAGTTGCGTTGCTTCTGCGAATCGTGCTTCGCTGGTCGGGCTTCCGATGATACAGCAAAGATAGGTCATCTCGTTTCGCTTTGCTGCAAATACCCCGCAGTAACCGTCTTCTCTCGAACTGCCTGTAAGCAGACCGATGCAGCCTCCATAGCTTCGAATCATCCGGTTCGCATTGACAAGCTCGGTCATCGATCCTTTTTGGTGGCTCAACGAATCCATATACAGACCTGCGTACTGCAAGAATGTTTTGCTTTCGATTGCAAGCTCGCCGAGCCGGTACAGATCGTCGCACGAAAACGGTGTTCCGGTTCCAAGACAGGTTTCCAGCGTCAAATCCACACCGGCATCCTTCAGCACAATCCCAATATTCTGCAAAAAGATCTCCTCCGATCCGAACGCGTTCTCCATCAGCGTCCAAATCGCATCGCCTGCAGAGATCATAACAGCAGCTTTGATGAGTTCCCCTGCCCGGACCTGCTCGCCGGCTTCCAAAAAAGCGGTTGGGCCGGGAACCTTGCTTGCTTTTTTGGAGACCTCCATCTCGGTATCGAGCGGAATCAATCCTTGGTCGAATGCGCGGCACAGAGTCAACAATGCGGGAAGCTTGCATAATCCCGCTACCGAAAAACGATCTGTGCTGTTTTTTTGATCCATTACGATTTCGCTGTTGTGGGGACGAAGCAAAATCGCCTTTGCCTCCTTGGTCCCCTCTGCGCTGACCCTACCCGGCAGAAGTATTGACAAAACAATGATCACAATCCGTCGCATAAAGTCCCTCAATTTTCACCGTATGCACGTTCCCCCAAAAATAGAAAAGCGAAGAGCGTTTCTTCTCTTCGCATCATACGATTCAGAACAAATCCGACACAATCAGGTCTACAAGAGCCGAGAACCGTTTGGCTGCCTGATTCGCAGTTTCCGTTACCTCCGCATGGGACAGCGGTTGATCAAGTATCCCTGCCGCCATATTTGTAATCAGAGAAATCCCTACCGTCTTAATCCCGCAATGCGCAGCGGCGATTGCCTCCGGTACCGTAGACATGCCGACTGCATCGGCACCGATCGCTCGCGCCATACGAATCTCCGCAGGTGTTTCATAGCACGGTCCGGACATCATCAGATACACGCCTTCCTCGAGTTCGATATCATGCTTTTTCGCAAGCGCCTTAAGTGCGGTACGCAAATCACGATCATAGACATTGGAAAGGTCCGGGAATCGAGGTCCGAATGCGTCCAGATTCTTTCCGATCAAGGGATTTGTGCCGGACAGATTAATATGATCCGAGATCAACATCAATGTACCCGCATGATAACTTGTGTTCACGCCGCCTGCCGCATTCGTAATCAGCAGCTTTTCAACACCGAGCCTCTGCATTGTTCGGACGCCAAGTGAAAGCAGCGATTGCGGATATCCCTCATAATAGTGGAACCGCCCCTGCATGACAACGATCGTCTTCCCTGCCTTTTCCCCAATCACAAAACGCGATTTATGTCCAACCACGCTCGAAACCGGATAGCCCGGAATGTCGGCGTAGTTGACAAAACGCTTGTTTTCAAGCGTCTCAGCATACGCTCCGAGTCCGCTGCCGAGAATCATTCCGATCTTTGCTTGCTCTGCTCCCTGCTGCTTCAAAAGCGCCGCTGCACTCTCAATGATATCCATGAGTTCCATACATTAATCCTCCATGATTTCCTGCAAAAATGAGGATCCCTCGCGCCAGGTTTCGCCGGTCAGGTATTCAAAAATTGTCGCACCGATGTCGTTGAATGCCGGACGAATGTGCAGATTTACATTCTTTTTGATGTGTTGTCCATAGATCAGAAGCGGAATATACTCCCGTGTATGATCGGTGCCGGGATAAGTCGGATCAAAGACGTGATCGGAGGTGACCATTAGAATGTCATTTTCCGTCATCTTGTCCATCAAATCGGGAAGCTTTTGATCGAAGTATTCCAACGCTTGCGCATAGCCCTCCACATCGTTCCGATGCCCGTATAGCATATCGGTATCAACAAGGTTTGTAAAGATGAAGTCGCCCTGACCGTTGCCCAGAAAGCGTTCCGTTGCCGCAATGCCTGCAGGATTGTTCTTGGTATGATCGACGGTCGTAATGCCGCGATGGCAGAAAATATCCTCAATCTTGCCGATTGCAACAACATCCATTCCCTTTTTAGTCAAGCCGTCCAAAATCGTCGGCTGAAACGGGGCAAGTGCATAATCCTTCCGGTTCTCGGTTCGGGTATAGTTGCCGCTTGTTCCCGTAAACGGGCGTGCAATCACGCGCCCAACGAGGTATTCACCGACCAACATTTCACGCGCAATCTCGCAAATGCGATACAATTCATCAAGCGGAACGACGTCTTCATGTGCGGCGATCTGAAACACGCTGTCCGCACTCGTATAAACGATCAGGCTGCCGGTTTGAACATGCTCATCGCCGAGCTCCTGAATGATCTGCGTTCCGGAGGCAACGCAATTGCCCAAAGTCTTTCGTCCGATTCGCTGCTAGAATGCATCGAGGAATTTTCTCGGAAATCCATTCGGATAGGTCAAAAACGGCTTTTCGAGAGAGTATCCCGCCATCTCCCAATGTCCGCACGTTGTATCCTTCGCATGTGTTTTTTCTGCACATTTCCCGTAAGCACCGATAATTGGATCATCGGATTTAGGAAGCGTGCAGCCGTCGATATTGGCAAGCCCCAGTTTGGTCATATTGGGAACATGAAGCTTGCCACGTGTGTGATAAATATTGCAAATGGTATTTGCGCCCACATCGCCGAACTCCGCCGCATCCGGCAAATATCCGATCCCGGCGCTGTCAAGCACGATCAGGGCAACTCTTTTCTTCATCGAACGGATCCCTCTTTCTTCTGCGATGCAATCATTTTACCACATCTTTGCATAAAACGTCAACCGCTCATCAGTTTCTCATACATCTGCCTGGCATAGATGCAGTAGCCCCGTGTGCTATCGCCCAGAAAAACGTGTGTAACAACGCCGATCAGTTTTCCGTCCTGCAAGACGGGGCTTCCGCTCATCCCCTGCACGATGCCTCCTGTTGTTTGGATTAGCGACGGATCGGTAATTTGTATCATAAATCCATTTGTTTCGGAAGAAGCCTGTACATCCAGCCGAATGACGCGTGCAGCGTATGTCCGAACCGTCTGTCCGAGCACCGTCGATTGAATCTGCGCTTCGCCGGTGCGGACCTCTCCCTCCTGCGCGATCGGAACTGTGTCATGGGAAAATGCGCGGTATAACGTTCCTGCGATTCCGTATGGAGTATTCTGCTGTAACGCTCCGATTGCCAAATCCGTTTCTGCTGTGAAAGAACCAATCAATTCTCCCGCTTTTCCGCCGGATGCACGCTGCACGCCCGTAACGGCTGCGGAGTAGACCAGCCCGTTTCCATAGCGAAGCAGTACGCCGGTGTCCACATCCGATACGCCATGCCCGAGCGCTGCGAAACGATTTGTTTGGGGATCGACAAACGACATGGTTCCAAGGCCCGAAGTGCTGTCGCGCACCCATGCGCCGATCCTGTACGCCCCGTCTGCATCCAAAACAGGCGTAACCGTTACCGTACGCAAGTTTCCGTTGCGCAGGCATTGAAGCTCGATCGTCTGATCCGTGCTGCAAAGCGCGATAAACTGCGCACTGCTTTCGATCGGCGTTCCGTTTACCGACAATACTGTGTCGCCTGCCTGCAGACCGGCATCCGAAGCAGGATTCTGTGTCCCGTGGCCTGTCTGAATCCCACCTAAGCCAACGATTTGTACCCCTTCCGTATGCAATACGATTCCGATGATCTTTCCCGACGGCGTAACATCCCGCTGCATTCCAGCGCCGTGTAAGGTCCGAACCGGTATTACGCCGAACAGCTTTACCGCATAAGTGGAGTCCGACACCAATGACAGTCTCTGATCGCGGCTTTCGCGAACAGGAACCACTCCATCGCCAAGCGTCAGCAACGGCGCAGACGAGGTTGCACGATTTAGAACCGACGGACCGCAAAGCAACGTCTGCACGGACGGTAAGCTGTACCACATCAGCAGCAGCGAACAAATCAAAATAGAACCGATTTTTCGAATACGAAGCATACCGGTAGAATGAGCAAAATCCGGTTCTTCATCCGAGCGCATAACGGAAATATTGAAAAAAAATACCCCCATTGATTGACTTTACGCGCAA
>JAUMVL010000086.1 GCA_030530185.1 Clostridia bacterium
TGATTTCGAGTCAGGGCCGTTATAACCACTTCGATACCTGTCCATCTGGCATTCGCACAGGGTTTCCGGTGCGAGCGCGTTTATTATAGCAGAGGTTTTATGCAAAATCAAGATGCGAAGAACGTCATTTGCGGAAGGCTCCGGCGCAGCCGCAAAAGGCCATTTGCACAGCCGGGCCGGCATTTTTTTGTAACAATCCGCGGAGATTTCCTCTCTTGACAGGCGCGGGAACGTGTGATACTATTTATTGGCTGATTTGCAGACGCGGGTGTAGTTCAATGGTAGAACCCCAGCCTTCCAAGCTGGTCGCGTGGGTTCGATTCCCATCACCCGCTCCATTTTCCGCTCTGCGAAAAAATACGCGCCAGTAGCTCAGTTGGATAGAGCAACAGCCTTCTAAGCTGTGGGTCAGGGGTTCGAGTCCCTTCTGGCGTGCCAGCGGCTTTGGGCCGGAGCGCGCTGTGCGCGGTGAAAAGTGAAATACGGTGGGTGTAGCGTAGTTGGTTAACGCGTCAGATTGTGGCTCTGAAGACCGAGGGTTCGAGTCCCTTCACTCACCCCACTTTTTCTTTTTATCCGCCGAAAAGCTGCTGACCTGTCGAACATTTTGGGATGTGGTGAAGCGGTAACACAGCGGACTTTGACTCCGTCATTCGTAGGTTCGAATCCTGCCATCCCAGCCATGACCCGCTAGCTCAGCAGGCAGAGCACCTGCCTTTTAAGCAGGGTGTCCGGAGTTCGAATCTCCGGCGGGTCACCAAAACAAAAAACACCCCGTTGGGGTGTTTTTTGTTTTGCCGCAGGAGATGAGAAGTTTATGCCCGCAAGGGTAAATCTCCGGCGGGTCACCAAAAGGGAAACCGTCGAAATCCAAAGCGTTTCAAGGGTTTCGGCGGTTTTCTTATGCCTGTTCGGACGATTATCATAGTGTCACGCTGTTACAAATTTTGCCAGATTGTGACAAAAATTGTTGTAGTAAGTGTTGTAGTAAAAAGGTCCGCCCCGAAGGACGGACTTGCGTCGCCATAGACAAGTTTAATTAAATTGGCTATACTAATTGAAGAATACGAGGATATCATGCGCAAGTTCTCTCTGCTCGACGAATTCGGTCAAAAAACCGTTGCAAGCGTCCTTCGCTCTGAATTCGCTCGTTGTCAGGAACAGGGCTCTTTGAAAAGTGGCAAGAGCGTGTCTGTGTCCGTGAAGGTGAGAGAAGCGGTGGATCCCATCAACGAGAATCTGCCGGACTGATTTGAAACACATTTGTCGGTCGAAAAATGAGGCAAGGAGATATCTAGTATGACTCCCGAAGAAAAAGCACGACAATTGATTGATGCTCGGCTTGAACAGTCCGGCTGGGCATTGCAGAATTTGCGAGAAGTGAATCCTATGGCTTCGCTCGGTGTTGCGGTAAGAGAGTATCCTACCAGCACCGGGCCGGTTGATTATGCTCTTTTTGTCGATGGTAAGCCCGTCGGCGTAATCGAAGCGAAAAAGGATGAACTTGGCGAAAACATTACTGTTGTTGAAGGTCAGTCCGGGCGTTATGCCAACAGTACGTTCAGGTACATAACAAATGAATATAATATCCGCTTTGCGTATGAGGCCACTGGGCAGCTTACACGTTTTACTGACTATAAGGATATAAAATACCGTTCCCGGCGTGTGTTCACATTCTTCAGGCCCGAGACTCTGTTATCCTTGCTTTCAAAGGATGATACCATCCGCAATAATATGAAACATTTTCCGGAGTTCGACACAACCGGATTCCGCAAATGCCAGATCACGGCGATCCAGAATCTGGACTCCTCCTTCGCAGATAACCGCCCCAAGGCGTTGGTACAGATGGCAACCGGCGCAGGCAAGACCTTCACGGCGATCACGGCGGCCTACCGTCTGCTGAAGCTTGGCAAGATGAAGCGCATTCTGTTCCTTGTGGACACCAAATCGCTGGGTGAGCAGGCGGAGCGGGAGTTCCTCGCCTATACGCCAAATGACGACAACCGATCTTTTGCCCAGCTATATGGCGTGCGTCGTTTGAACAGTTCTTATATCCCGAATGATATACAGATCTGCATCAGCACCATTCAGCGCATGTACTCCATCCTGAAAGGTGAGGAAATGGACGAATCCGCAGAGGAAGAATCCCTTTTTGAGCAGAGCGGCGCTGATGCACAGACCGCAAAAGAGGTCGTATATAACGAAAAATATCCGCCGGAATTCTTTGATTGCATTATTGTCGATGAATGCCACCGGTCTATTTATAATGTCTGGAATCAGGTGCTGGAGTATTTCGACGCTTTCATCATTGGTCTGACCGCCACGCCGGACAAGCGTACCTTCGCGTTTTTCGATCAGAATGTGGTCAGCGAATATTCCCGCGAGCAGGCCATTATAGATGGCGTGAACGTGGGCGAGGACATATTCCTCATAGAAACCGACGTCACGAAAAACGGTGCATATATCATGAAGCAGCAGATTGAGTATCGGGACCGCCTGACCCGCGCCAAGCGCTGGAAGCAGATGGACGAGGATTTGGATTATACTGCTTCCAAAATGGACCGGGATGTGGTCAATCCCAGTCAGATCCGCACGGTTATTCGCACCTTCAAAGAGTGCCTTCCGACGATGCTTTTCCCGCACCGCCACGAAGTGCCGAAGACGCTGATCTTTGCCAAGACCGACAGCCACGCGGATGATATCATCCAGATCGTCCGCGAGGAATTCGGTGAGGGCAATGAATTTTGCCAGAAAATCACCTGTCAGGCGGATCGCCCGGAGACCGTTCTCAGCGCTTTTCGTAACGACTACTATCCCCGCGTTGCCGTTACCGTGGATATGATCGCCACGGGGACGGATGTGAAGCCCATCGAGTGCCTGATCTTCATGCGCGACGTCCGAAGCAAGAACTATTTTGAGCAGATGAAGGGGCGCGGCACTCGCGTGCTTGGCAAGGACGATCTGCAGAAGGTCACCCCGTCCGCCACGGAGAACAAGGATCACTTTGTGATCGTGGACGCCGTGGGCGTCACCAAATCCAAGAAGACCGAGACCCGCACGCTGGAGCGCAAGCCCTCCGTCAGCATGAAAGAGCTGATGTTGACAGTTGCCATGGGCGCGAAGGATGAGGATACGCTCACATCCCTTGCAAACCGTGTGATCCGGCTCAACAGCCAGATGACCGACAAGGAGCGCAGCGAATTCAGCAGCACTGTCGGCAGCAGCGCCGGGATCATCGCCCAGCATCTGCTGGACGCTTTTGATCCGGATATCGTTTCCTCCAAGGCGGGTGTGGATCTGTCCGACGATCATGAACCCACCGACGACGAGCAGCGCCGCATGGATGAGGCAAAGAAAGAACTGATCAAAGACGCGGTGCAGCCGTTCTTCAATCCGGATGTCCGGGATTACATCGAGAACGTGCGCCGCAGCCATGAGCAGGTCATCGATTCCGTGAATATCGATTCTGTACTCTTCGCCGGTTATGATACCGATAAACAAGCGAATGCGGATCGCATTATAAAGACGTTCCACGATTTCATCGAAGAAAACAAAGATGAGATCCTTGCCCTGCGGATCATCTACGATCAGCGGTATAAGGATCGTCCTATGGCGATCGCACAGCTCAAAGCCCTGTATGAAAAACTGAAGGCGCAGAATATCACCATTGAGCGCCTATGGGATTGCTATGCCATCAAGAAGCCGGAAAAAGTGAAGCGTGGCACCGTGGCGCAGCTCACGGACCTGATATCCATCATCCGTTTCGAAATGGGCTATGCCGACAACCTCGCGCCCTTCGCGGACAAGGTGAATTATAACTTCATGCAGTGGACCTTGCGCCGGAACGCAGGCGCGGTACACTTTACGGACGAGCAGATGGAGTGGCTGCGCCTGATCAAGGATCATATCGCCGTTTCGCTCAGCATAGAGCCGGAGGACCTCGACCTCAGCCCCTTTGACCGCAAGGGTGGTCTGGGCAGATTTTATGATGTGTTCGGGGATCAGTACGAGGCGATCCTGCAGGAAATGAACATAGAGCTGGTGGCGTGATATGGAAGTGAAGAAATTGAAGGACTGTTGCACTATAATTGCAGGGCAGTCCCCGGAATCCAAATATTACAATACCAACGGTGATGGGCTTCCGTTTTTTCAGGGTAAAGCCGACTTTGGGGAGCTATATCCGTCCATCCGAGTGTATTGCTCCCAACCAACGAAAATAGCTGAAAAGGACGATATTCTTCTTTCAGTCCGAGCGCCTGTCGGCCCGACGAATCTTGCTCCATGCAAGGTGTGCATTGGACGCGGCCTTACTGCAATTCGTCCATCAGAAGCATTACTCACCCGCTATGTTCTCCTTTTTTTCAGATATTTTGAGGCACAACTGGCTTCAAAAGGGACTGGGACAACATTCAAAGCCATAACGCAGGATGTCGTTAAGAATCTTGAAATACCCATTCCACCCATCCTGGAGCAGGAGCGGATCGTTGCCCGGATTGAGGAACTGTTCTCTCAGCTCGACGCCGGGGTGACAACGCTGAAAAAGACAAAAGCACAGCTTGCGGTATATCGGCAGGCGGTGCTGAAAGAGGCGTTCGGAACAATAGCTGAACGTGTTCTTTTAGGCGATATTTCAGAATCCCGACTTGGGAAAATGCTTGATAAAGAAAAGAATACTGGCGTTCCTCGCAAATACCTTCGAAATATCAATGTGCGATGGTTCCGCTTTGATTTAACTGATTTGCTCGAAATGAGAATAGAAGACGACGAGATAGAAAAATACTCCATTTGCAAGGGAGACCTTGTCATTTGCGAGGGCGGGGAACCTGGACGTTGCGCCGTCTGGCAGAGAGACGATGCTCTTTTTTACCAAAAAGCCTTACATCGCGTTAGGTTTACCGATTGCTCTAATCCACTTTTCTATATGTATTATCTTTGGTATGCAGCGCAAACAGGACAGCTAAAACCATATTATACAGGAACGGGAATAAAGCATCTGACGGGACAGTCGCTTGTTAAGGTGCCAGTTCCGACAGCAGGAAAAGAGATACAGAATAATACTGTTGCCGAAATCGAATCCCGCCTATCCGTCTGCGACAGCATCGAGCAGACTGTTGATACCGCCCTGCAGCAGGCAGAGGCCATGCGGCAGAGCATCCTGAAGAAATCCTTTGAAGGGAGACTGTGATGGGCAAATCAGTTGAGTGGCTAAAAACAAAAGTCAAATCTATCTCACTTAACGAAAAAATTTTCCAGATCTTTTTGGGTGAAGACTGCTACGTTATTGGAGCACTTAGTCAAAAGGACGGCGCGACACCGAACATTTTTTCTCTGGCTACTATATATGATTCGATTTATGATATTCACAAAAAAGTTGAGTTTTCGTTTTACTCGGCTTGTGCATGTGACCTGTCGGAGTCACTTGAGGATTATCGCATGTTTGGACCCGTACAAAAGAACGAAAAAACAGCTGAATACTACATAGAGAATATGGCATTTAGAGTTGGAACTTTGTGGGATCTGCTTGCACAGCTTTATAACGAGTTATGGCAAATTAAAACCCCAATTAACAAATTGTTCTGCACAGAGTTTTTTCATAATACGTCGCAAGGCAAGCGAGGCCGGCCGGCAGCAAAAACAATATATGCATATCTAGTGGAAGAAGATGAAGTTAAGGAAGAAACAGAATCATGGAAAGGCAATCATACTTATGCTAAAGAATACAGAGATCAGATGACACACAGAAACGCACCAAGCATATCATCGATCTCGCCTTTTAATACGGCCATTCGTCCGCCAGCCGTATTTAGTCTGAAACGAATTACCGAGGACTATTTGCAAGTCATAGCTTTTATCACGGGTGCAGTAACAGAAATATCCTCTTATATCGTTGAACATCCACCATTTGGTATGCAAGAAATAGTTTGGGATTGAGGAGAAAACTATGAGAGAATACAGCCATTGCTATTTTGCGCTCCTTGATTTGTTGGGTTTCAAAGAAATTGTAAAAACTAAAACATGTTCAGAAATAGTAGATATTTTTGAGGAGGCAAAAAAGCGTTATATTGTCAACCAAGTTAAGGATGATAACTCTGAAGCGCCTGTAATTTCTCCCGAGGATATCCATTATTATTTTATGTCGGACAGTGTTTGCATTTATATAAACGATGATATCCCTTCTGCGCTTCCTGTTTTGGCATGGCTCTGTATGAATTTCCAAGTGCGAATGCTGTGCCTCGATACGCCGTTATTTGTTCGAGGAAGCCTATCACGAGGAGATATTTACGAGGATCATAATGTTTTATTTGGGCCTGCTATGGTGGAAGCATACCTAAGAGGAGAAAAACTCGCCCACGTTCCGCGCGTTATTATGCCTGCAAATCTGTATGATGAAATAACCAATATATCAGATAAAGCACTCCTAAATGGATTCATCAATCCAGAACATGACGGATTCTATGCGATTAACTATATCAACTACTTTTGCAAGCATAATTCTACGCTTAGATACAGGGAGAATGTTAATAACTATATAAGAAACATTCTATCCGTCTCGTTGGATCAATCCGTAAGAGAAAAGTATTTGTATGTAAAGTCTTGGATGGAATACTACTATAGTCAAGAAAAGGTGAAAACACATGAGCAATGAATCCTCTATCATCTCCAAAGTATGGGGCATGTGCAATCCGCTCCGTGATGACGGCGTCTCCTACGGCGACTATCTGGAACAGCTTACATATCTGATCTTCCTCAAAATGTCGGACGAGTATGCCAAGCCGCCTTACAGCAAGCAAACCGGCATTCCGGATGGCTATGGCTGGGCGGATATGAATACGTTGACCGGCGCGGATTTGGAGGAGCAGTATAAAGCGACGCTGGAAAAGCTGGGGGAGCAGAGCGGCATCCTGGGTCAGATCTTCCAAGGAGCAATCAACAAGGTTTCCAACGCCGCGATCCTCTATCGAATCGTGCAGATGATCGACCGGGAGAAATGGGTCTCTATGTCCTCCGACGTGAAGGGCGAGATTTACGAGGGCCTGCTGCAGAAAAACGCCGAAGACGTGAAATCCGGCGCCGGTCAGTATTTTACGCCCCGCGCCCTGATACAGGCGATGGTTGCCTGTATCCGCCCGGAGCCAATGAAAACCATAGCGGACCCCTGCTGCGGCAGCGGCGGCTTCTTCCTCGCGGCGCAGGCGTTCCTTGCCGATCCGCAGAATTATACGCTTGATCGGGAACAGAAAGAATTCCTCAAAAACGAAACCTTCTATGGCAACGAGCTGGTAGCGTCCACCTTCAAGCTGTGCCTGATGAATCTGTACCTGCACAACATTGGTGACATCTATGGCAGCGTCCCTGTCGCCCATGGCGATTCACTGCTCACCGATCCCGGCTGGCGAGTGGATTACGTTCTTACCAACCCGCCCTTCGGCAAAAAATCCTCCCTCACCTTTACCAATGAAGAAGGTGAACAGGAGGATGAGGACCTCGTCTATAACCGTCAGGACTTCTGGACCACCAG
>JAUMVL010000087.1 GCA_030530185.1 Clostridia bacterium
TAGAAGGACAAAAGAGAAGCCTCGAAAGC
This sequence comes from Clostridia bacterium, assembly GCA_030530185.1. Classification (GTDB taxonomy): domain Bacteria; phylum Bacillota; class Clostridia; order Christensenellales; family CAG-138; genus UBA3792. The sequence goes on from JAUMVL010000087.1 coordinate 30, forward strand.
ACATTTCTTTCGAGGCGTTCATTTTTTGGAGGAATAGACAGGTTAGGGGGTGATGAGAGGTAAGCGTGTAGAAACGAAAAAACAGGTAGAACAAAAATAGAATATTCAGCAAAGAAAAAAGAGTTTTCTCCATAAAGAAAAATTTTTTTAGAAATTACATAAATTACCAAAAATAATATCGTTTTTTATACAAAACGATTTACTTTTTATGGCGCGTTTTCTATAATAATTCCAAGGAGGATTGCAGTATGGACAATACCGATATCCGCATCATCAACGCGCTTTCTGAGAATGCCCGCATCAGTGCAAGTGAACTTTCGGATCGGGTCAACCTATCTGTTTCCGCGGTCATCGAGCGCATTCGAAAGCTGGAAAATGCAGGGATGATCAAGCAATACACAACGATTTTGGATGAGAAACAGTTTGGACTTGACGTGACAGCCTTCATCTGTATTTTGATGGATCATCCGCGTTATAATGAGCAGCTGACAGAGTTTGCGAAAAGGAAAAGCGCGATCGTCGAATGTCATTATGTTGCCGGTGATTATGATTATCTTTTGAAGATCCGAACACATTCGACAAGTTCTCTGGAGCGTCTGCTCGACGAGGTCAAGAGTGTTCCGGGTGTGGGACGGACAAAAACGCTTCTGGTGCTGTCCACCGCCAAACAGGTGCATTCCCCGAAAATCAGGGAAAATAATAATACAGACAAACGAGAGGAGAAATTATTATGATCATCGGTGTCCCAAAAGAGATTATGCATGATGAAAACCGCGTTGCAGCGACTCCCGAAACCGTTCGCATGTTCAAGGCTGACGGGCATACCCTGCTGGTTGAACACAATGCCGGCGCAGGCGCATTCTTCTCGGATGAAGCTTATGCTGAGGCGGGCGCGGAGATTGTTTTCGATGTGCGTACACTCTATGACCGCGCGGATCTGATCCTAAAGGTCAAAGAGCCGCTGTACAATGAGGATTATGGTAAGCATGAGATCGAGTTGATGCATAGCGGCCAATACCTGATCACGTTCATTCATCCTGCCTCGCCGGTCAATCATGAAATGGTTCGGATGATGGCAAAGCAGGGTGTGATCGGACTGACATTGGACGGCGTACCACGCATCTCTCGTGCACAGAACATGGATGCGCTGACCTCGATGAGCACCTGTGCCGGCTATCGCGGCATTGTTATGGCGGCGGAACGGCTGGCAAAGTTCATTCCGAATATCTTCTGCGCGGTTGGCTCGATCAAGCCTGCCAATGTGCTTGTCGTTGGAACCGGCGTTGCCGGCCTGCAGGCAATCGCCACGGCAAAGCGACTCGGCGCAGTCGTGTATGCGGCGGATATCCGTTCGGCTGCGCGCGAGCAAGCGCAGAGCCTCGGTGCAAAGATCGTGGATCTCGGGATTCCGGATGAAGTTTCTGTGGCAGAGGGCGGATATGCAAAGGCGGTTACCGGCGAGTGGCTCGAAAAAGAACGGGAAGCCCTTCGCGCGGTTATCGGCAAGATGGACATTGTGTTCTTGAGCGCGCTCGTTCCGGGTCGACTTGCACCGGTTATGGTGACTGAAGACATGGTAAAGGTGATGGCACCGGGGTCGGTGATCGTCGATATCGCCATTGACCAGGGAGGAAACTGTGGAATCACGACGCCGGGAATTACCGATGTCAAGTATGGAGTTACGATCGAAGGCATCAAGAACATTCCGGGTTATCTTCCGACGAGCTCGACCTGGATGTTCGCACGAAATGTCTACAACCTTACCAAGCATCTGACCAAGGACGGCAGGATTGCGCTGAATCCGGACGATCCGATCGACGCTTCGATTCGCGTTACCGATGGCGAAAAGATTGTGCACAGGGGCGCGCTCGAAGCAATGGGCATGTAAACGGAGCTTTCCGGTATGAAAGAGCTTCTGCTTGTCTCGGTGTTTATCGCCGCCTCTGTGCTCGGATATTGGATTATCCGAAAAGTGCCGAGCCTGCTCCATACGCCGCTGATGTCCGGCATGAACGCGCTTTCGGGCGTGACGGTGCTCGGTGCGCTGATTGCCGGAGCGACGGCTTACGGACGACGGGGGGAACCCGGCATGACGGCAATGCTGGTGATTGCGTTGATTGCCATTTCTCTCGCGATGGTCAATGTCGCGGGGGGCTTTGCGGTCACGCATAAAATGCTGCGCATGTTCCGCAAAAAAAGTTCGGAGGAGGATGTGAAATGAATCCTGTTCTGTACTATGGCTGCTCCGCCGTTCTGTCTGCGCTTGTTCTGTGCGGTCTTTTCATGCAGAGCCGCGTAAAAGCCGCGATTGCCGGTAACCTTGTTTGTGTCGGGGTGATGGGCTTTGCGATCCTCTTGACGCTTGCCAAGGAGGGTGTTTCGGCCGCATTGCTGAATCCATGGCTTTGGTGTGCAATGGCAGTCGGCGGTGTGGTTGGCGTCATCTGGGCTTCCCATGTGAAGATGATCGAGATGCCGCAGGCCGTTGCGCTGCTGAATGGAATCGGTGGCCTTGCAAGCGCACTTGTCGGCGGGATTGAGCTTATGAAGGCGGACTCCGGTGTGTTTTCAAATTTCACTGCCGCACTTGCACTTGTGATCGGCATGATGACATTTTCCGGAAGCTTGATCGCCGCGGGAAAGCTCGCGCGAATCATCGACGGAAAGCCAAGGGCGATTGCCGGACATGGTGTGATCTCGGTTACGCTGCTTGCAATATGTTGTGTCGGCGTGATCCTTGGCGCATGCGGATTCAGAGTGGTTTCACTTGTGCTTTGCGGGTTTGGTGCACTTGCATTCGGAACGCTGCTTGCGATGCGTGTCGGCGGTGCGGATATGCCCGTTGCGATTTCGTTGCTGAATGCACTGTCCGGTGTTGCCGGAGCGATTGCCGGTATGGCAATTTACAACGTGCTGCTCGTTGCGATTGGCGGGATCGTCGGTTCAAGCGGTCTGCTTCTGACACAGATTATGTGTCGCGCGATGAACCGTAAGTTGCCCGATATCCTACTGGGCAAAACCGTTAAGCAGGCAGAGAAAACAAAAGCGGAGGAGGCAAAGCCGGAGTTTAAGGAAGAGCTGCAGTCAGAGCCAAAGCTCGAACAGGCGACATTTGCCGCAGAGATTGAGCCACAAAAGCCGGAGAAACTGTCTTTTTCGCTGAAAAATGCGAAAAGCGTCATCATTGTTCCGGGTTACGGCATGGCTTTGTCGCAGGCGCAGTACAAAGTGAAAGAGCTTTGCGACAAGCTCGAAACGAACGGAACGACGGTGCGCTTTGCGATCCATCCCGTAGCAGGTCGGATGCCGGGGCATATGAATGTTTTGCTGGCGGAGGCGGATGTCGATTACGATTATCTCTTTGAGCTGGACGCGATCAATGAGGATTTCCGAAACGTCGACGCGGCGATCGTCGTCGGAGCAAGCGACGTTATGAATCCGGCTGCGCGGGAAGCGGAAGGAACGCCGATCTATGGAATGCCAATTCTAAACGTGGATGAGGCTCCCGAAGTAATCATCTGCAATTTTGACTTGAAACCAGGTTATGCTGGCGTCGAAAATCCTCTGTATCGCCGGGAACAGGGCCTTCGCCTTTTGCTCGGTGACGCAAAGGACTCGTTGCAAACGCTGATCGACGAGCTTTGAGCAGGAGTCAAGGCGGATCTGTTTGGAAAAAAGAGTAAAGGGCTTAGGGGTTTTTCCCTGGGCCTTTGCATTTTTTTGAATTCCTTTGCAAAAAAATCCTTACTTCAGCATGGTTATATTTGCAACGTATCCAAACGGATCAAAAATACAAAATCATGCGTGTTTTTGGCTGTTTTCTCTTTCCAAACGGCAAATACCGGATTATAATGTTTTGTGAAAGCATTTTGCATAAGCAATTAAAATACGAGCAAACAATTAACGGTATACGAAGGATAGAAGAGCTATGGGGGTATATCGGCCATTTCGAATTAGTGAAAACGGGAAACCGTTCTAATTCTATTTTTGATTGTTGAAAGAATGAGAAAGAGAGCAGGGGGGCAGAACAATGAAGCGCATTCAGAATGTCAATCGGTGGAAGTGTCTGTTAACGCTGCTGTTTTCGGCGGCAGTCGTGATCTGTGTGTGTGTCGGCGTGGTCATGAACCTCACGACGCTTGAGGACGAGAACTTCGATCACATGGGGATCGAAACGTTCTGCATGTTTACCGTCAATTCCAATATTTTCATGGGCATTGCGATGTTTTTAACGCTTCCGTACACCGTCGACGGGCTTCGGAATGGCTATTTCCGCTTGCCGGACTGGCTTGTAAAGCTGCTGTTCGTGGCGTCGACCGCGCTGTCGCTGACGTTTCTCGTTTCGCTGTTCATCCTTGCTCCGGTTAAGGGGTTTGTGCTGATTTTCACCGGCTCGCGATTTTTCCTGCACGGGCTCTGTCCGATTCTTGCGATTGCAACCTTCTGCTTTGTGCTGAAGGATACGCATCTTCCGTTCGGCACGACCTTTCTTTCATTGATTCCGGTGTTCCTCTATGCTTGCATTTATTATACGATGGTCGCGGTCGTCGGCGAGGAAAAAGGCGGTTGGAACGATTTTTACGGCTTCCTGACCCGCATCCCACCGTGGATCTCCATGTCTGCATTTCTGCCGATCACGTTTGGCATCGCAACGGTGCTGCGCATCCTGCACAACAAATCCTGCAAACGCTATCGCGAGCAGGCGCGCAAACAGTATCAAGAGGCATTCCACTCAATGGATATGCGCGAGGTTGTCATCCATCTGGCGGCGCGCAACAGTAAGAAGGACACGACCGGCAATATCGTCATCCCATATCATGTCCTTCGTATGCTCCTGAACAGCGGCGAGGACGAGCAATCCTTCGAGGACTACTGCATTCTTTACATGAAAGAGTGCCTCAAACACGAGATCACGCAGGAATAACGCGGCTTTTGCTGCAAGGTATGTCCGATGAGAGAATTCATATGGTTCGCTATGCGTCATTTATGCTATGAGTTACGAAACCTGTCATAAAAAAGAAATGAGTATGAAGAGAAACGCCATCTGGCTTATCAGTACTGCATCCATATTCATAAACGCAAATCCTTGCTGCTCGTTCCGTTAGTGGATTTGCTCGATCCAAAAGGCAACTGCTTCGTCGATCCAGCCTTCCGCTGCCGTACCGGGCGCAAGGCCGAGGCCGTGCCGTCCGCCGGTGTAGTACCGCGTAATATGCGGCACGCTGTTTTCCTCCAGCACCGCGTCCATGCGGCCAACCTGTGGTTTTAGGCTGTCCTCCTCAAAGATCCACATATAGGTCGGCGGGAACGAGCTGTCCACCTGTCGATCCACGGAGAGACTTTCGATCAGTGCCGCGTCCGCGTTTTCGGGCAGCAGCACGGAGTCCGTGCGGATATCGAGACTGATCAGCGGGTAGCACAAAATTGCGGCGGCGGGCTTCGCTTTGCCGTACTTGGCATAGCCGACCTCCGGCGTGGACCAGCAGCCGACCAGGTGTGCCCCGGCGGAGGAGCCGATCACCGCATAGTTGTCCATGGAAACTTGCCAGTATTCGCGGTTCTCCGCAATGATCTCGAGTGCCAGATTCACATCGTCGAGCGGCGTCGGGTGCGGCATATTGATCGAGTATTGCAGGATAATCGCATTATAGCCGAGCTCTTTGATCCGCGCCGCATAGGCATAGCCTTCGTTGCCGTAGGGCGAACAGGCTTCATACCCGCCGCCGGGGCAGACCAGCACGAACGGCTTGTTTTCCCCCACGAGCACCGGTGTCAGCGTGACCGGGCTCTTGTTTTCGTTGATCCGGATCTGGTAGGTCTTGTATTCCTCCGTTTCCATGCTGCTCGGCAGCGTGTAGATCGGATAGCTTGCTTCTTGATCCGCATATGTGACGGCGACGATCTTTTCGCCTGCCGGAGCAAACGGCGGCTTTTGATATTCGCAGTCCGCTGTCGGGATCGGTTCCCGGCTGCCGTCGTCGTAAACGGCTGTAACGACCAAACCGGTCGGGTCGATCTCCTGCCCGGACAGATACCAGTATTTTGCCTGCGACGCATCGACCTCAATGCCCGTTACCGTGCGCTGCGGCGCTTCCTGCGCCGCCGTACAGCCAAGCAGAGCGAGCAAGGCTGTCAGCAAGTATACGCAAATGCTTTTCTTCATGTTTTCTCCCCCTATATGCTTTATCTCAATTTTCCAGCAGAATATTGCGTACGGAAGCGATCTGCTCTTCCGTTATGCCGCATTCGCGCAGCAGATAGTTGGCGACAGCATCCGAAAGCAAGCCGGATTCCGCGCCGTAATAATGCAGCATCATCGTGTTCATCGTTTCCCATACGCGATCTACATGGTGTGTACCCGCCGGCACGCCGTTGCCCGAATATTTCCAGTCCTTTTCGCGGTTCATGCTTCCGACCGCCGAAAATGCCGACAGCTCATAGTCTTTCGTGATGTCCTCAAAATCTACGCCGAGCAAGCCGAGGATCAGGTACGCCAGCGTGCCTGTGCGGTCCTGCCCGATCAGGCAATGGAAGTACACCGGATAGTTTTGTTCTTCGGCAAGCAGCGAAAAGATCTGACGGAACGCTTCCGGGGAGCGTTCGTCGTAATAGACGGTATCCGTCGCGGTATCCGACGGAAAGATGGACGTATAGCCACGATAGGTCACGCGAAGGTAGGCGCAGTTTTCAAACGCGGCTTCGGTTTGCCCGCCGAAATCGGTATCGTCCCTCAAGTCGATTTCCGTTTTCAGTCCCCACCGGCCTATCACGGCGCGTCCATAGTCCGTGAGCCGATGCGTTTTATTGGCGGTTCCGTTCGGATACAGAAACATACCGCCGCGGTACAGCATACCGTACTTCACGGTTTTGCCACCGGCCGCCGCATAGCCGCCGAGATCGCGCACGTTTTTCACGCCCGACGAATCCACACGCTCCCGTGCCAGAATGATGCGCGGCTCATCGCCGCTGATAAACGATCCCACAGCCGAGGCATTGCCGTCCGCATCCGTCACGCGATACCAGTAGGCGGTGCGGGGAAACAGATCACCCGGACGGATGCGGTCGCGCTCGGTTGTTAGAGAAACAGCCGTTTGGAAATCTGGATCCGTGGCATACTCAACGGTATACGGTGCGGTGCCGCCGGACCAGCGCAGCTGCAAATCCTGTCCGTCGTGCGCCTCATAGGTGGACTTGAAGCAGTTATCTTTCAGATAGGCGAGGCTGTCCGCAAAGTCCGTTTCCCAGTAAGTCGTAATGACTTCGTCGTTCAGCCGGATCACGCCGCCGTCGTGCTCGGAAACCAGCGCAATCACCGGCGCAGGCGTTTCCGCGGGAACGGGCGCGGCCTGCTTCGGCGCACATGCCGCCGGGAGCAGCAGCGCAAGCAGCAGGGCGATGTGTTCGGCGATTATTCGCCTTTTCATACAGAGCATCCTTTCCTACCGAAAGAATTTCG
>JAUMVL010000088.1 GCA_030530185.1 Clostridia bacterium
GGAGTTGGGATTTCGGTTGCCACGGCGGTCGGTTCGGGCGTCGCAATCGCAATTTCAATTTCAATCGCCGTCGGCTCGATCGTAGCAACCGTCGCCACGGGATCAGAGGAAACCGCCGGCTCGGTCCCGTTTATGCAGCCGATCAAAAGCACCGGAATGAAAAGCAGCGCTGTCCAATGTTTTTTCACAGTTTGATTACCTCCCATCTTTCCACCCGATCGCTGCAAACCGACAGTACATACGATAAAAATTCCATTTGTCGAACGGGATAGTCCTTGGTATCGACCGTGGAAAGCGCCATCAGCCCCTCCCCGCTCCGTTTGACAATGCTTTCCTTTGCGGAAAAGAGGTTCCGAAAGGTCTGCTCCGTCGGTGAAGGGAGCCAGATTTGTTTCCACTCGCGCGGCGTACAGATGCGTTTTGCAAGCGATTCGCTGACCGTTCGTTCCCGTTCAATATCGACGCCGACGGGGCAATCCGAAATGGTTGCCGCCGCATACAAGCCCGCATGAGAGAGTGAGAACGCAATCGGAGAATCCGAAAGATACGGTTTGCCGAGCCGCTCGGTTTGAATTTGCAGCGGCAGTTTTAAAGGCCCCATCCGTGAAAGCGCCTCGATCAGGCAGTATTCGGCAAGCATACCGCGCTGCCGTTCGATTGCGTCTCGAAGTCGTTCGGTCTTCTCCCTCCGATAAACGGACAAGCAATCTCCATAGCGCGCCTGCACGGATTCCAACGCGTCGAGCGAAGCATATACGGTTATCAGAAACGGTTTCACGTCCGTTATTTTAGCATGGTCATCGAATCCTGTCAAATCCCGTACCGCTGTGTTTATCCCCTGTCCGCTTTGGCAATAATCCTCTCCGAACAGAGTTTCGGAGGTGAAGAGTTGAACCATAAGGTTATGATATGCGGGATCGACACAAGTTCGCTTCCCGTTCTGAAGCAAGGAGAAATGCGTACGCTCCTCCAGCGCGCAAAAGCCGGTGACAACGAGGCACGGGAACGGTTTATCTTTGGCAACCTGCGTCTGGTGCTATCCGTTGTGCAGCGTTTTTCGGGTCGTGGAGAGCAGGCCGATGATTTGTTTCAGGTCGGCTGTATTGGGCTCATGAAAGCGATCTCGGGCTTTGACCTGTCGCTGGACGTTCGGTTTTCGACCTATGCAGTCCCGATGATTGCCGGTGAGATCCGGCGGCATCTTCGCGATTACAGCGCGGTGCGCGTTTCCCGTTCGATCCGGGATCTTGCCTACCAGGCGATGCAGGCGAAGAACAAGCTGGCCGAGTCCCTCGACCATGAGCCGACCATTGCCGAAATTGCGCAAGAGCTCTCACGGCCCGAGGCAGATGTAATCTTTGCGCTCGATGCCATCTCCGATCCGGTCAGTCTATACGAGCCGGTCTATCACAGCGAGGATGACGCGGTCTGCATTCTGGATCAGATTAAGGATGATAAGGATGGAGAATCGCAATGGTTGAACAGCATCGCGCTCGAGGAAGGTATCTCGCACCTCAACGAACGCGAGCAAAAGATTTTGAAAATGCGATACTTTGGCTGCAGGACGCAGATGGAGGTCAGCAAAGAGATCGGTATTTCTCAGGCGCAGGTATCGCGGCTTGAGAAAAGCGCTTTAAAGCAGCTCGAAAAGTATGTCACCTTATGACTGCATCCGCAAAATCTCGCGCTTCAGGCGTTTCATAATCCGCTTTTCGATGCGACTGATGTAGCTTTGCGAAATGCCCATTGCGTCCGCAACCTGCTTTTGCGTCTGCGGATGGTCGTCCTTGAGGCCGAAGCGCATTTCAATGATGTCGCGCTCTCGTTCGGTCAAAAGATCGAGCGCCTTATACAACAGTTCCTTGTCGACCGAATCCTCAAGATCGCGACTGACGATATCGGGATCAGTCCCAAGGATATCGGAGAGCAGCAGTTCGTTTCCGTCCCAATCCACATTCAACGGCTCATCAAAGCTGACCTCGAGCTTCAGTCGAGTGGTTTTGCGAAGATGCATCAATATCTCGTTTTCGATGCATCGGGACGCATATGTGGCAAGCTTGATCTTTTTATCGGGATTGAACGTTTCGATGGCTTTCATGAGTCCGATCGTTCCAATGCTGATCAGGTCCTCGGTTGCAACGCCGGTATTGTCGAACTTTCGCGCCAGATAGACGACGAGACGCAGATTATGTACGATCAGACGGTCCTTTGCCCACTTCTCGGTGCGCGCCGCTTCGATGCAGCGTGCTTCCTCCTCGGGGTCGAGCGGCGGCGGAAGCGCCTCGCCGGAATGCATATAAAAGATTGCGTTTTTTCTTCCGATCCGCAGCAACAGGCGAATCCGAATCCATAGCATCGTCCAAAATGATTTCATGTGATTTCCTCCATTCCATCGGAATCAAAATTGCGGGAAGCACCGCATCCGCATGCGGGATTGGCTGCTGCGCTTTGGCAACATAGCAGGCGACTTCACAGTCTCCGTATTGCGGCAGGCGTACGCTCTTTGGCCTTGCCGCATTCATCACGCCTGCGCCTCCCTGTGTGTAGTACACGACCGATCGCTCGTTCGGAACATCCGTATTCGCCAAAAGTACAACTGGAAGGCCGGAGATCGGTTCCGTCAAGAGGTTCCCGGTGTCAATCAAGGCACGATAGGTGCGCTCCAAATGATCCAGTCTGACCGTAACCAGCGTGATATGCTGTTGGATCGATCGACCTTGGAGCAGTTTTTGCAGCAGTCGCGGCAGAAACAGCGCGACGCTCAATCCGATCAGGGCCGTCCGAAGCGGCAGCGTGCCGACGATCGTCCCATCCATTCGGACCGTTCCGCCGGCTGTGATCGTAACAAGCAATACCGCGCCGCCAACCATTGCCGCCGAAAGCAGCACACATAAAAAGGTCAGCCAAAGAGAAGTTCCTTTTTCACGCAGCGGAATCGCAAGCAACAGAAAGAACGCGATCCGTACGGGAATCCGGCGCAGTACCGGCAGGTAAAACAGCGACAGCAATGCGTACACAGCTCCGATCAGACTGAACAAAATCAGGCGGATGATTTTGCTTCTAATTCCGGACAGGGTCGATGCCAGTTGAAAGATGCAAAGGTTCAGCAGCGTGTTGTCCAGCAAAAACCATTCGATGCTGATTTTCATTGCGAAACCCGCAGAACCATGACCGACAAATCATCCGGATACCCCGTTTCCTGTGCCGCGTGTAAAATTCGATCGGCACTGTCGCGATACGGTGCGCTGGAAAGCAGCACGGATTCCAGACGTTCGGTCAGCGCGTCGGTGACGCCGTCCGTGCAAAGGAACAGCGTATCGCCTTTTTTCAATTGCAGCGGAATCACGGTCGGACGAACGTCGTCAAGAATTCCGCACGGCAGGGCTTCTCCGGAAAGCGTGTACAGCGTCGTATCCCGCAGCAGATACGACGGCGGCGTGCCGAATTTGAGCAGCTCGGCGGTTCCCGCATTCAAATCGAACAAAACCGCGTCAAGCGTGGCATATCGTTCCTCGCCGTTCCGGTTCATCAGCATGCGGTTCACGTTTTCGTAAACCAATTCCTGTTCCATTCCCGCATCGTACAGTCGAAACAAGGTCCGAATTGCCGAACGGCTTTCCGCCATTGCTTTTTCCCCGCTCCCCATCCCATCGGATAGGGCAAACAACGAGTTTCCTCCGCTCTTTCGCCGCTCGCCATAGCTGTCGCCGTTGCCGCTTGCCTCGAGGGCCGATTGGCTGACGTGCATGGAAACATGCCACTTTGGGGCGGGTTCCAAAAGAAGCTGGACGCCATCGATCGTAGATTCCGCCAGTACCCTCCGATAGCGACAACGCGTCGCCTTCTCTACGCAACGAAGCAAAGTGCGTTCATCGATCTTGCTGTTTGGTCTCAGATAGACACGATACAGCGTTCGCTCTCCGGCTCGCAGAGTTTCAATTGCCGCCGCGTCGATTCCGTTTGCAAGCAAAGACTGAAACAGCTCCGATTCCTGATCCCGTTCATGAATCGGCGCGCAATCCTCGGCAAGACGCCGAACCACCTCTCCTGCGCCCGAGAATTCCCGTGAGGTAAAGGCATTCTGCCGGTCCATCCTGAGCAATACCGCATCCCGCGTGAGCGCCTGCTGATAAGCAAGCAGCAAGGATGAGCAAAGATCGGCAAACGAGGCGCAGTCCGGCGGGATTGGAGCCTGCGGTACTACACGCTGCGCGTTTTCCAGCCGCGATGCGAGCTCCAATACCGTGTTCTTCATTGCTTCTCCATCCGCCCAGCATGCAGCCTGTCGCATGCAGTTGAGGCAAATGACAAGCGCGCCTTGGATCGTCCATGCCGTCGTTGCCTCTCGTTCATACCTTTGGGGATCGAATGTGTCGGAAACATCTTTCAGCAGCGTCCCCATGCGTTCAAGCTCCCGCGCCGTACGGCGATGTGCGCGCTGCATTGCAGAACGCGTGCTTTTCTCCAGCTGTCGGTCGATCGCAGTCAGGCTTTCGATCCGTTCGACGTGAACCTTAGGCAACAGCAATAATAGAATTGCGGCAAATATGGTATTGAGCAGGCTCCAGACCGGAAGCGGATCCGGCTGCATACCGATCAGCAGCATGGAAGCAATCAAATGTCCCACAGCGACCCAGATTCTTCCCTCTCGATAGAACGGAACGGAGATTGCCGTACCGAGCGTAACCACCGCAACAATGCGCGGATCCGCCTTGGCATACAGCACCCACGCCACGGACAGCAGCGCTGCAACGAATGAGCCATACAGGCCGCGCACGCTGGTCAGCAGCATTGTTGTAAAGAAGATCAGAATCATCGAAAGCGAAACTTCGGAATAGCGGATCTCCGCCACTGCCAGTATACAAAGCCCCCAACAGAGCAAGAGCGCGTCCTGGTCCCATTCCGTCAGCAGCCGAACGGTTTTCAGCTTTCCGAGAAGGCGGAATGAGCGTACAAAACATACCGCGCTCGCAAGGCTGACAAGCAGCCCGAACAGTCCGAACAAAATCTCAATCGGACCGTAGAGCAACATCAGCGGCAGCGACAGCACATAGCAGCCGCAAAACAGCAGGATCCGAATCAACGGCGAGGGCTTCGGTACAATCATGCGGGCAAACGGCAATACAAGTGCAAACAACGCTGCGCACGCAACGCCGCTCCACTGCGGTTCCCCGATCAAACATCCGATCGCCGTTCCGGCCGCTGCCCAAGAGGGATCCAGCTCCGCCAGTGTGATTCCAAGCAGCACGCCGAACGCAAACGGAATATGGTAGGTATGCAGTCTGAGTCGTGTCAAAAGCAGTGCGATAAGCAGCGCCGCAATCGACAAAAAGCGTGCGGTACTGTCCGTTCCATATGGAGTTTTCTTCCTGTTGGTTGCTTGCATGCGCCCATTGTAGCGAATCCTATAGATGCATTTTGGGCGAATGATGAAGGCTTGTTATGCCCATTTTTCCGTTCGGATTCGCGCTGCACGCTGTTTCGATGCTCCAACACGCTCCAATCTGCTTTTGTTCGGCAGAATCATCTTGCCCGTGTTGGAAACGTATGCTATAATGAATTCACTTGGGCGGCATTGGCAGGATCGAATAGCGGCTCGCCCGCAAGGAGCGATATGACAAAAATCATTGCATTTGAAGGGATTGACGGAACGGGAAAAACCGTACAGATGGAACAGCTTGCGACATACCTGCGCAAAAAAGGGAAAACCGTGCTCGAACTGTCGTTCCCAATGTATGAGACGTTTTTCGGCGGACTTGTCGGACGGTATCTGACGGCAAAGGACGGTGTGGCCGCCAACACGGTCGACGGGAAAAGCATGGCGCTTTGGTTTGCGCTCGACCGATTTGAAGCGTTCCGGAATCTGGACTATACGGACTATGATTTTTTGCTTATCAACCGTTATGTGCTCTCGAACGCCGTGTATCAAAGTATCCGTGACTGCGATCTTGACAAACCGGATCTTTTAGATTTTTGCCTGACCCTTGAGCATGTGCATTTCGGCATTCCCCGCCCCGACCTGAACCTCGTTCTGGATATGGATATTGCGGAAGCCGCAGGGAATGTGGACAAAAAAGGCTTTCGGGAATACGTCGGCAACGCACGCGATGTGTACGAAAGCATCGATTCTATTCAGGCGCGGGCACGTAAGAAGTACCAGGAATATGCGAAGAGACTGAATTCGATCGTGTTCATCCCGTGTATGAAGGACGGTAAGCTCGAAAACATCGAAACGATTGCAGAACGCATTCAAAAAGTCATTGATCCACTTCTTTAATCCATGGGAGGAATTATGAACAGCAAGGACTTGCTTGAACAGCTTCATCGAATGGAACGGTTGAAGGACACAACGCGGCATTGCTATACGTCCGGCGGTCGGCATGAGAGCGTTGCGGAGCACAGTTGGCGCCTTGCCCTGATGGCGTATTGGATTTCGGATGAATTTCCAAATGCCGATATGAATAAGGTCATCAAAATGTGTCTGATCCATGATATCGGTGAAGTATTTACGGGCGATATTCCGACTTTTTTGAAAACCGGCGCAGATGAAACCACCGAGGAGGATTTGCTCTTTGCTTGGGTGGAAACCCTCCCCTCCCCTTTCCGCACCGAAATGCGTGCGCTGTATGATGAGATGCGTGCGCGCGAAACCGTAGAAGCAAAGCTCTATAAGGCGCTTGACAATTTGGAAGCCGTGATTGCGCACAATGAAAGCGATATCAAGACGTGGCTGCCCAACGAATACGATCTGCAGCTTTCCTATGGATATGACAAGGTGGATTTCTCTCCCTACCTGACGGAGCTTCGAGACGCGGTAAAGCAAGAGTCTTTGGAAAAGATTGCGCGGGAAGGAAGCGGCCATTAACCAATAACGATTTCATACCGGAACGGCACTCCGAAAAATCGGAGTGCCGTTCTATCATCAATTTTCTCTTTTACTTTGCTTCCTTTTCCGCCTTCTCCCTGCGTTTTTTGTTCCTACGCCGAATCGGAAGGAAAATGGCAAGGAAGATCGCCCCGAGGAATGCCCCGATGACGAGCAGCCACGGAAGCGCTACGATGAATCCGATGCAGAAATCGACAATCGCTTCGCCGAGATCGCCGAGGCTCTGCGTGAACCGGCGAGTCAGCTCCTCCCAACGGGTTTCTTCTGGCGCAGGCGTGAGGTCGATCACCTCCTGCACGTTGATCGAAACGGTGCTGTAGGAAATCAGACTGTCATAGGTGCGCTTCTGTGCCTCGTATGCCTCGATCTCCTCAATGACGTCATACAGGCGAGACTGTGTTTCGAGCATCTCGGTCGTCGTAGCTGCGTTCGCCATGATCTTTTGCAGGCTCTCCTTTTCGGTTTGGAGCACCGCAAGACGGCTTTCGATGTCCACATAGGACGAGG
>JAUMVL010000089.1 GCA_030530185.1 Clostridia bacterium
GGAACGCTCTCGATCCAAACCGTTTGCCAGATCCCCGAGAACGGCGTATACCACATACCTCCGTTTTTGTGCTTTTGCTTTCCCCAAGGATAGGTCCGATCGAGCCGATCTACAGCTTGAACGACCAATTCATTTTCATCGGCAAGCGCTTCCGTGATGTCAAAGGAAAAGGGAAGATATCCGCCGCAGTGGGTTCCGAGCAATGTTTTGTTCAGCCACACCTTGCATTCCTGATCCACTGCGCCGAAATGAAGCAGTACGCGATCCGATACAAAGCCTTCCGGAAGGTGAAATCTTTTGCGATAAAACATTGTTTCGACAGGACGAATCCTGCGACAGATTCCGGAAGATTCGCTTTCGGGCGGGTACGGAACCTGGATCGTTTCAGAATAGGTATCCGGCTCGATGCCGTTTGTCACGGCAAAGTCCCAACAGCCGTTCAGGCAGAAATAACTGTCCCGTTTCAACTGTGGGCGGGGATAAGCGCTGAGCATAATCAGATCTCCTTTTGGAACATCAGAAGATAAAACGGTAGGAGGTTACCGAAGAGAACGGTTCGCCGGCCTTCAATATGGCAGACGGGAATTGCGGGCAGTTCGGCGCATCGGGAATTTGCTCGGTTTCCAAGGCAAGAGAACCGTATGCCTCATAGACAGCGCCGCCCTTCCCAATGTGCGAATAAAGCTGATTTGCGGTGTAAAGATGCACGCCGGGCATGTCTGTTGCAATTTCCAGCGTGATACCGGTCTTGTTGCCCGTCAAGCGGATGGGCTGCGCCCCGTCAAGCAGGTAACAATGATCGTACCCGCGGCCGAAGGAAAGCTGTTTCTGATCGAGGTCCATCGATGAGCGGATCGAATGCGGCGTCCGAAAATCGAACGGCGTATTCGCAACGGGTGTAATTTCGCCGGTCACAAGGGCGGCGGCATCGGTCGGACAGAAATAGGTTGCAGGAATCATCAGAGTATGTTCCATCGCGTCGCCGCTGCCGTGCCCGTTCAGATTCCAGTACGGGTGGTTGGTCAGATTCAGGATCGTATCCGCATCGGAAACGGCTTCATAGTGCAGGGAAAGGACGTTGTCATCTCCGAGTGTATAAGTGACACGGACATTCAGATTGCCGGGATATTGTTCCTCGTTGTCCGGGGAGAGACGGGAGAAGGTGACGCTGTTTTCCCCGGTAACAGACGCGTCCCATATGCGAAAAGAAAAGCCAACGAACCCCCCATGCAGATGGTTCGGCGCATTGTTGACAGGAAGTCGGTGCTCCGTTCCGTTCAAAGAAAACCGTCCGTTGCGAATCCGGTTTGCAAATCGACCGCAGATCGATCCCATGTAGTTGTGATGCAAAAGGTAGTCTTTCGGCGTGTCATAGCCGAGACAGACATCGACTTCGCCCCCGGCGATCGGAAGGACGAGGGAGACAAGCGAGGCGCCGAGGGTCATCATGCTCGCACGTACGCCGTTTCGATTGGTAATGGTATATTGCTCGATGCGTTCCCCATTTTGGGTAGCGCCAAAAAAGGCATGTTCAATCATAGTACTTCACCTCCGTAGCAATATTATATCAAAAGAAGTCGAATTTTCAAAGAGAAGAATCCAAATTGATACAAGAAAAAGAGCTCCGTCGGGGAGCCCTATATAAATGTTCTGCGATATGGGAGATCAGTTGTTCAGCTCTGCGTGCTTCTTTGCAAGCTGTGCCTTTTTATGATTGGCCGCGTTCTTATGAATAACGCCCTTAGCAGCACTCTGATCAACCGTCTTGACTGCATTCAGATAGGCTTTCTCTGCAACTTCCTTATCGCCCGCAGCAACGGACTCGTCGAAACGACGGAGGGAGGTCTTCAGAGCGGATTTATCCATACGATTGCGGAGATTTTCATCTTTCGTAATCCTTGCACGCTTGATTGCGGATTTGATGTTTGCCAAAGCATTTCACCCCCTGTAAGATTCGCTCGCCGGAAAACTGTTCCGGTACGAACGCATGAAAGTATAACATATCAGAACGGTCAATGCAAGTATTATTTTCGGAAAATCGAGAGATTTTTGAAAAAATCTCGAAGAAAACATCTGCCTGTACGATGAATCCGAAACAAAGCAGAATATCCGTTTGGTAGCATATCGGATAGTTCACAACTTCGTTGCAATTGACGGATTGACTTATTTTGGAAACATGATTATAATGAGGACAATGATTAGCACTCGAAAGAAACGAGTGCTAAACGAAAGTACAGGAGGAATACAGAACATGAAACTCAATCCGTTATTTGACCGTGTTGTGATCCGCAATGTGGAGACGGAAGAAGTCACCAAGGGCGGCATCCTGCTTGCCGGCAGTGCCAAGGAAAAGCCGCAGATGGCAGAAGTCATCGCAGTCGGCCCCGGCGGAATGGTCGATGGCAAAGAGATCGGGATGGTAGTCAAAGTTGGCGATAAAGTTGTTTATACCAAGTACGCAGGAACCGAAGTCAAGCTCGACGGTGAGGAAGTTATCATCGTGAAGCAAAACGATATCCTTGCGATCGTAGAATAAGGAGGCATTCATTATGGCAAAACAGTTGAAATACGGTGAAGATGCAAGAAAGGCTCTGGAGTCCGGTCTGAACCAGCTCGCCGATACCGTGAAAATCACGCTCGGACCGAAAGGCAGAAACGTTGTGCTCGAGAAGAAATTCGGCGCGCCGTTGATTACCAATGACGGCGTTACGATTGCAAAGGAAATCGAACTCGAAGATCCGTTTGAAAACATGGGTGCGCAGCTTGTCAAGGAAGTCGCAACCAAGACGAACGATGTCGCAGGTGACGGCACCACGACGGCGACCTTGCTGGCACAGGCAATGGTACACGAAGGCCTTCGCAATGTTGCAGCCGGGGCGAACCCGATGGTTGTGCGCAGAGGCATCGAGGCAGCCGTGAACGAAGCGGTTGAGGGACTTCGCGAGCTGTCCGTTCCGGTTGGCTCCAAGCAGGCGATTGAGCAGGTTGCAGCCATTTCCGCGAGCAACGAGGAAGTCGGCCAGATGATCGCAGACGCGATGGAAAAGGTCGGCAAGGACGGCGTCATCACGATCGAAGAGAGCAAGACGATGAAGACCGAGCTCAACATCGTTGAAGGTATGCAGTTCGACCGCGGCTATTGCTCCGCCTACATGGCAACCGATACCGATAAGATGGAAGCGGTTCTTGAGGATCCGTATATCCTTATTACCGAGAAGAAGATCAGCAACATTCAGGAGATTCTTCCGCTGCTTGAGCAGATTGCACAGCGCGGCAAGAAGCTGCTGATCATTGCGGAGGACGTCGAGGGCGAAGCGCTTGCAACGCTTGTTATCAACAAGCTCCGCGGTGTGTTTACCTGCGTTGCGGTCAAGGCGCCGGGCTTTGGTGACCGCAGAAAGGCCATGCTGCAAGACATCGCGATTCTGACCGGCGGTCAGGTGATTTCCGACGAGCTCGGCATGGATCTCAAGGAGACTACGCTCGATCAGCTCGGCACTGCAAAACAGGTCAAGGTCGATAAGGAGAACACCGTCATCGCCGGAGGCGCAGGCGATCCTGCCGAAATCGCAGCTCGCATCAAGTCGATCCGCGCGCAGATGGAGGAGACCACGTCCGATTATGATAAGGAGAAGCTGCAGGAACGGCTGGCAAAGCTCGCGGGCGGTGTAGCGGTCATTTCCGTCGGCGCAGCAACCGAAGTTGAAATGAAGGAACTCAAGATGCGCATGGAGGACGCTCTTGCGGCGACTCGTGCTGCGGTTGAAGAGGGCATCGTTCCGGGCGGCGGCGTCGCGCTGCTGTCGGTGATCGACCGTGTCAAGGCGTATGCCGAGACCTGCACCGGCGATAAGAAGACCGGCGTTGAGATCGTGCTGCGTGCACTCGAGGAGCCGATCCGCCAGATTGCCAAGAATGCCGGCGTGGAGGGTTCCGTCGTGGTTGAGAACATCAAGCGCGAGAAGAAGTTGGGTTACGGCTACGATGCAGCAACCGATACATACGGCGATATGGCCGGCAAGGGCATCGTGGATCCGACGAAGGTTACGCGTTCGGCACTGCAGAATGCAGCATCCGTTGCGGCAATGGTTCTCACCACCGAGAGCATCGTTGCGGACATTCCGAAGCCCGAACCTGCCGCACCGGCCATGGGCGACGGCGGCATGGGCGGCATGTATTAATCCGGTAAAAGAGGAGGAGGCGGTCAGGATCGACCGCTTCCTTTTTTGCGTCAAAGCTCCGGTTGTGAAAAGATGCGGGTGAAATTGCAACAATCCTGTGAAAAGCATTGACGAATCGTCAAAAAATGCGTAACATATCCTTAACACAGAGCGGTTCAGAAAGGAGCGTCCATGGCGAAGAATCCCTATTCCGTCCTCGGCGTTCCCGAGACGGCAACCGACGATGAGATCCGGATTGCGTACCGGAAACTTGCCAAAAAGTACCATCCGGATTTGAATCCGAACGATCCGACGGCGACCCAAAAGATGAACGAGGTCAACGTTGCATACGATCAGATCAAGACCGCAGAAAAACGAGCTGCATATCGTGCGGAGCAATCGCAGAACCAGTATTCCCGTCCGGGAGGACAGGATCCGTTCTCTTCGTATTATCGTCCGAACGGATACGGACAGTCGTATCAGCAGCAGTCCTATTACCATTCCGGCAATGGCTACTATGGTGGGTCCTACACAGGTCGGCAGGATGACGATGACGAACCGCCCTTTGGATGGGATTCGGTGTTCGGTTCGGAGGATACGCATCGCCAGATTTTCAATTTGCAATATCGGCTGTACCGCATTTTACGCCTTCTCTTCATTGGCTTTATGCTGCTCTCGATCGGCCGCTGTATCTGTGCCCCGATCTTTTATGCAGACAACGGCGAATCTGAGCAAACCGCTTATCAGATGGTTGCGGAGCAGAGCGATACACAGTGGGAATAAAAGGAGAGACTATGAAATTTCGTGATCGTTTGATGCGATTTATGCAGGGACGAAACGGTGCGGATGAATTTGCGCGTTTCTGTAACGGAACAGGATTCGGCCTGTTGATGACCGCATTGGTGTTTACGGTGATCAGTTCCGGCCTTGCGGCCAATCATCCGGTTGGCGCGCTTGTTTTTCGGATCCTGTATTGGGTGTTCTATCTTGGCGGTCTCGGGCTGTTCGGCTATAGCCTGTTTCGAACATTCTCCCGCAGCGTTTATAAGAGACAGGCGGAAAACACGCGGTTTCTGTATCAGAAGAACAGGCTGCGCAGGAAGTGGGAAGGATGGAAGGATCGGTGGAAGAATCGTAAGGATTACCGGTATATCCGATGCCCAAAGTGCAGACAGCAGCTGCGTGTTCCGAAAAACAAAGGAAAGATTCGCGTGACCTGCTCCAAGTGCGGCGAAAAGTTTATCATCAAAACATGACTTCCTTTTTAGCGGGCGTATAGCCCGCTTTTTGCATGGCAGGAATGCGACAAAATGGGAGAGCATTCAAAGAAGATTTACAAAAAATATGCATATTCGGTGCTTTTCTTCCTTTACGTTGATACGGCATTGTGATAAAATATACACATTATGAGCCTATGGAAAACACAACAATTATATAGATGGATCGCCGGAACAATCGCTGCTGTTTCATTGCTTGCAACGGCCTGTGCGCAGCCGTCCGCCATGGAAACAACCGTGGAAATTGCCGTGACCGACACCCCGATAGCGGTTGCAGCGGAACCTACGCAAACGGCGCTTCCGGTCATGGTGGCGGAGGTTGACATTGCGGAGACATCGGCACCGTTGACGACGCCGATCCCCACACCGGTACCCACGCCCTCTCCGGTACCGACGCCGACGCCCCTGCCGACGGAGATTCCGTTCTCTTACTATGCACCGACCGTGAACATGTCGTTCGAGGAACTGGTTGGGAGTTTTGATGATATCAACACGAAAGATGCGAGTGACGAAAGCCGTTATTTGCTTCCGAAATATTACCCGGCCCCGGATACGTATAAGATCATTGTGGACTTGTACTGGCAGGTCGTTATGGTCTATAGGAAGGATGAGAACGGCGCATATACCGTTCCGGTGCGGTACATGCTTTGCTCGTCCGGCAGCAGCCGTGTCGGCTCGGAAACGCGCGTCGGCGATTGGAAGATGCAGCCGGTCAAGATTCGGTTTGGACAGTTTAAGGTCAGCCGCGAATATGCGCAGTATTGGTCTTTGATCCGCAGCAGAACGTATTTCCATTCAGTTCTGTATACGACCTCCGATTTGAGCTCCTATCAGGAGGTTGTATACAACAGCCTCGGGAAAAAAGCGTCGCATGCCTGTATTCGGCTGACCGTCCCCGATGCGCGATGGATTTATTATAACATCTGTTATGATACGCTGTGCGTCATTCGGGAAGGAAGTAAGAACGATCTGGAGACGAAGGCCATTCGAGAAAAGCTGATTCTTCCGCCTGTTCCTGCAAAACGTGTAACGATCACAGCGGGAGATACGCCGTATACCGACAATTGGCGGATCGAGGATATCCAAGGGGATCCGAACTATCCCTATATTGCAGCAACACAGCCGCCGGTGAAGTAACAGCATAAGCAAGCACGAGAAACAGAGCGGTCCAAAATGGATGGCTCTGTTTGCTTTTCAACCGACTGTGGAGAGAATCCTGCGCCCGATCAACCGGAAAGGTAGAGCGACTGACAAGAATTCAACCGACGGTCGGTTGAATTATGAACGATGATCGGTTAA
>JAUMVL010000090.1 GCA_030530185.1 Clostridia bacterium
ACCTTATGCCTCCTATAAAAAACTTTTTCGTTTATAAAAACTAGAAATAATACTAGTAATTGAGGGATACAAAGGAACAAAAAATACTCCTTGACTGCATTTTGACTGTACACTGCGTTCTCATGTTACTACAACATGACTTGAATGCTCATACCTCGCAATACCCTTTTCGACAGCCGCCTTGTCGGCGTCTGCTTATAAGGCATTATAGCAGTCTTTTCGCGGAAAGAAAAGGGGTAGGATGGCAGATTGGAAACGGGTTTTCGGAACGGCCGCAGCTCGTAAACCGATATCTGTTTAGCCTGACGCGGCCTCATTTGCAAGCGAAAACATTTCCGGGTAGCTTTTCGGCGGGAAGTATGATACAATAACGCGGATGCCGCGTTTGCGGCGAACGGAGATTGCACAATAAGGAACGAACAACATGAATGACCCGATGATCACAACCATAGCAAAGGATCTGTCGCTGAAGCCGGAGCAGGTCAAAGCGGCGGTGGAGCTGTTAGACGCCGGCAACACGATCCCGTTTATCGCGCGCTACCGTAAGGAGGCGACCGGCTCGCTCGACGATCAGGTGCTGCGGAGCCTTTCCGAACAGCTCGAAAAGCTGCGCGGCCTGCAGAAGCGGCGCGACGAGATCACCAAAGCGCTGACCGAGCAGGGCGTTTTGACGCCGGAGCTGACAGCCAGGATCGCACGGGCGGCAACGCTGTCCGAGCTGGAGGATATTTACCGTCCCTACCGCCCGAAGCGCCGCACACGCGCAAGCGTCGCCAAGGAGCGCGGACTTTTGCCGCTGGCGACGTGGCTGATCCGACAGCCCGGGACCGGCGATCCGCTTGTGAAGGCGCAGGCGTTCGTCAACCCCGAAAAGGAAATTCCGGATGCGGAAGCGGCGCTGGCCGGCGCGCGTGACATCATTGCCGAGGCCGTCAGCGATGAAGCGTCGCTGCGGAAAACGCTGCGCCTGATCCTGCGGCGCGAGGGCGTGGTCGTCACCAAGGCGGCCAAGACCGAGGACAGCGTCTATGCGAATTACTATGATTTTTCCGAGCCGGTCCGCAGCATCCAAGGCCATCGCATCCTGGCGATCAACCGCGGCGAACGCGAAGAATTTTTAAAGGTCACGGTCGAAGCGCTGGAACAGCGCTGTAAGAATACGATCTACGGGATGTTCGTCAACGGCGGCGGCCCCGCTTCCAAACAGGTCGAGCTGGCGTGCGACGACGCGTGGACGCGGCTGCTGTACCCGTCGCTGGAGCGGGAGATCCGCAATGAGCTGACCGACCGCGCGAATGAAAGCGCGATCAAGGTGTTTTCGGAAAACCTGCATCAGCTTTTGATGCAGCCGCCGATCCGCGGCAAGGTCACGCTCGGCGTCGACCCGGGCTTCCGTACCGGCTGCAAGCTGGCGGTCGTGGACGAGAACGGCAAGGTGCTCGATACCGGCGTCGGACATTTCACGCTGCCCGGCAACGAGGCGGGCAAGGCCGCGGCGGCGCGGCTGATCAGGAAGTTCGTGAGCGACTACGGCGTGACGGCGATCGCGATCGGCAACGGCACCGCAAGCCGCGAGAGCGAGCAGTTCATCGTGAACCTTTTGCCCGAGCTGCCCGGCGTTGCGTATATGATCGTCAGCGAAGCGGGCGCGTCGGTGTATTCGGCGAGCAAGCTCGGTGCGGAGGAGTTTCCGGACTTCGACGCCACGCAGCGCAGCGCGGTCTCGATCGCGCGGCGAATGCAGGATCCGCTGGCGGAGCTGGTCAAGATCGAGCCGAAGGCGATCGGCGTCGGGCAGTATCAGCACGATCTGAAGCAGAACGAGCTTTCCGCGGCGCTCGACGGCGTTGTGGAGCAGTGCGTGAACGGCGTTGGGGTGGAGGTGTCCACGGCGTCCGCGGCGCTGCTGTCGCACGTTGCGGGCATCGGCCCGGCACTCGCCAAGAACATCGTCGCTTATCGTGAGGAAAACGGGATCGCCTCCCGCGCGGAGCTGAAAAAGGTGCCGAAGCTCGGCCCGAAGGCGTTCGAGCAGTGCGCGGGCTTTTTGCGCGTGCGCGACAGCAAAAACCCACTCGACGCGACCGCCGTGCATCCCGAAAGCTACGACGCCGCCAAAACGGTGCTGACAAAGCTCGGCTATCAGAGCAAGGATGTAAAGGGCGGCATTGCGGACGTCAACCGCCGCGCACAGGCTTACGGGCTTGAAAAGCTCGCTGCCGAAGCGAACGTCGGTATGCCGACGCTTCGGGATATTCTTTCCGAGCTGCAAAAGCCCGGCCGCGACCCGCGCGACGATCTGCCCAAGCCCGTGCTCCGCACCGACGTTTTGGATATGAAGGATCTCAAGCCCGGCATGGAGCTGACCGGCACGGTCCGCAATGTGATCGATTTCGGCGCATTCATTGACATCGGCGTGCATCAGGACGGCCTTGTGCATATCTCGCACATGTCCGATAAGTACATCCGCCATCCGTCCGAGGTCGTCAAGGTCGGCGACGTCGTGACCGTGTGGGTGCTCAGCGTGGACGAAAAGAAAAAGCGCATTGCGCTGACGATGAAGAAAAACGGATAACGATATAAAAAGCAAGACAAGAATAACGGATCAACATTCCGGGAAAAAGGAATATAAGCGGGACCGTCAGCGCAGCAAAGCCGATCAGAGACATTGCAAAATCTAACGATTCTTAGCCAAAACGCCGAGAGACACCGGATTCTTTCCAAGTGTCCTCGGCGTTTTTTTTCGTATCGTCTGATAAACGCGCAGCAACGGGCTGCGGAGCCGGAACGGAAACAATCCGATCCGGATCGACAGGCTCCCGCGATTCCCGTTATCCGAGCTCTGCTTCAAATCTGCGGCACGCATTTAAGATGCCTTCTTGCTGGAAGAAAATGGTATGTCGGGTTCCGACGATCATATCAACGCCCATTTGCTTACAGATCATCCCTTTCTCATAATCCACGCCCCCGTCTACGGAGATCATGTAGGAAGCCCCATGTTTTTTGCGAAGATCGCATAACGCCTGTATCCGTTCCATGCTTCCGTCAAGAAAATGCTGCCCGGAAAAGCCGGGTTCTACGGCCATCAGCGTTACAAGATCAAAGCAGTGAATAAACGGTTCGATATGATCGATCCGCTGAGACGGATTGACGACGATACCGGCTTTCATCCCGAGTTTATGGATATTGTTCAGCGTGCGGCGAACAAAGGGCGTGCTGTCCGTATGAAAGGACACGTAGTCTGCGCCGGCAGCCTTCAGCCGATCGAGGTATTTGTCCGGATCGGTGACCATCATATGGATATCCATGTTTACCTGCGGATAGGCCTTTTTGAGCTCTGCGATCAGCTCAATAGGCATACAAAGATTCGGGACATAATGGCCATCCATCAGATCTATATGGAAAAAGCGCGTTCCTCCTTCGACAAGCTCATCAATCTGCTCTTTCATATGGAGAAAGCTGACATTAATTATCGACGCCGTGTTAATCATAAGTACCCCTTTCGTATAACCGAGAATCCTTCTTTTTCTTTGTCAGAACAAAACTGTTCCCTTGATATAGCCCTCGTCTTTGGATGCGGAAATCTCAAATAGGTGTTTGAGATCAAGTTCATTCTTATAATAGGCGGTATGTGTCATCAGCTTTTCCGGCTGATATGCGCCCCGCAGGATCAGCTCCTTGGTTCTCGGAACCATATCAAGGTAATGCGCATTGCTGTAAGGGGAAGGATTATACACATACAAGCCTTTCCTGTGCCACCGTGTTACATCGAATTGAATCGGAGAATGATGATAGGAGGCGATCGCAAATTTTCCGTTTTGCGACGTCATGGAATCGGCTAACAGACATCCGCTTTCCGATGCGGAAAAATCTATGCATATGTCCGCACCGCCGCAGCTTTGAATTTGCTCAATGATCCGCAGACCTTCCGCATCGGTAGGGTCATATACTTCTTTTGCGCCGAATTCCCGAGCAATTTGTCTTCTGTCGGCGCGCAGCTCGAAAACGGTTATTCTTCCCGCCTGGGACGCACGGAGCAATCCCTGCAGCGTAATCAGCCCCATATAACCTGCTCCGACAAGGACGACATGATCTCCGGGCTGGATCTTAAGCTCCTCCAGCATGTTGACGACGCAGCATGTCGGCTCCCAGACATAATCTTCCCACCGCTTTATCGGCGTATCAATCTTTACGACGTGCGCTTCGGTTGTTACGGCATATTCGCACATCATTTCATTATTCCCCTTCAGAACAGAGATGCAATCCCCGCTCCGAAGCGTGCGGACCTCGCTGCCGACTTTCTCGACAATGCCGACCCCCTCATGCCCGATGATGTACGGAAGGGTGCGCGGAACATTGACGCCGCAATACTGATAGGAGTCCCAGGCACAAATACCGCAAGCCTTCGTCCGGTACAGAATTTCGTGCGCCTTCGGCTCCGGTAAATCGTGTTCGACCAATGACAGTTCTCTTGGCGCGGTTATATACAAACTTTTAACGAGCATGAGCAGACTCCTTTTTCCTGTAATGCGGCAGAAGAAAGAAACGTGCGTTTCTTTCTTCTGCCTTTTTTGAGCAACGGTTATTTCATTCTCGGCATGACATAGCCGCCATCCACATTGACGAAATTACCGGTCGAGAAGGTGAACCGATCATCCATGCAGAACGCGCTGATCGCGGCCGCCACGTCTTCCGGCTCGCCCCATCTCGGGATCGGCATCTCGCCGTCGGCGATCATCTTGTCGTATTTTGTCTTGGCGACAAGAGCCATTTCGGTGGCGATCATAAACGGTCGCACTTCATTGACCGTGATAAAGTCCGGCGCAAGCCGCGCCGCAAACAGGGTCGTCAGCATGGAAACAGCCGCTTTGGAGACACCGTAAACGCCCAGACCCGGGCAGTTCGACCGCGCGTTGATCGAAGAGATATTCACGATCGATCCCCTTCTGCCGCCTTCGATTGGCTGCTTCAGCATCTGCTTGGCAACAAGCTGCGTCATAAAGCAGAGCGCCTTTGCATTGTTGTCCATGATTCTGTCCCATTCCTCTTCCGGCAAATCCAGCCATTCCATTCGCTTCGTTCCGAAGCCGGCTGCATTCACCAGTGCGTGTATCGCGCCGAACCGATCGACAGTATCCTTTACGATCGTTTCGCGGTCTTCCGGGATGCGGACATCGCCCTGCATGTAAAGGAAAGGAATGTTTTCCGCCTGCAGCTTATCCAGGTTCGCCTGATAATCCTTCGGATCATTCAGGTCGATAATCGAAACATTATATCCTTCTCTTCCGAATTGCAAAGCGGTTGCAAAACCGATTCCTCGCGCACCGCCGGTAATCAACACCGTTTTTTTCATTGGTTTTCTCCTTTTCCTTAAATAGTACCCTGGTAGATCTCCACATCCTTGCGGATTGCAGCAAAAGGATTGCCGTCCGCCCGATAGAAATCGAGCTTTTTATAGGCGCTTTCCGAAATCACCGGGCCCTGATAGCCGGATTCTTTCAAGGCTTTTATCGAATCGAAAAATCTGCTGTCTCCCTCGCCGAAATGCGACATTCCAAGCGCAGAGCCTTTCCCATCTTTGATATGGACCATCGTAAAGAAGCCTGCAAGCTGTCGGATCATTTGCGGAATATCATGTCCTTTTAAGGCATATCCGTTTTGGATATCGAACCCAAGCCCGAAGTTGTCCATCCCGACGAATTCAATCAGTCTGAGATTGTCTTCCAGATTCAGCGTGTTTTCGGATGCGATCTTCACGCCGAGATCCGCGCCCAATTCAGACGCCCATTGCAGCATCTTTGCCGTATTCAGGAAAGAATCCTCATCCTGAATATCCCCGTCGCCGAAGCTCTGGATCATGAATATCGGAATTTGCATTTGGGAAACCGCATAAAGACTTTTTTCAATAATCTCTTTGGCGGCATCGTACTTAGGCGTATTCTGGGGATGGCATGGTCCGTATGTACAGAGGCTCATATTGGCGGCGCTGTTTATCGTGATCTTGCTGCGTTCGGCAGCCGCAAGATAGGCTTCCTGCACTTCCGGAAACACGGACGGAACGCCTTCCTCATAGATTCCGGTTTCCATCTGGAAAGAGTCTATCCCGCAGGATTTCAGCTGCGAAAACAGGGACGGCCCTTTCACCGGCATATACCATTCACATACACCAATTGATTTCTTCATGTTCTCTCCTTTTCTGCAACGTATTTTATACGGTGCATCTTATCGGAAATTTTCGTCTTCGATCTTTATAACGCGATTCAAATATCCCTGCAGCTCATCTCTTCTTTCGGGAGACGCGTTTTTTGCGAAGCCGCTCTCCAAAAAGGCGTCGGCCATGGCAAAAGCCTGCCCCGGACCGACAACGTTTCTGCCCATGGCAAGCACATTGGCATTGTTGACAAACGAGATTTTCCCGGCAGTAAACAGGCTTTCGCAGGCAACGCAATAGATTCCCTTGAACTTGTTTGCAACGATGCTGACGCCGGCGCCGGTACCGCAGATGAGAATTGCCTTTTCCGCCTGCTTGCCGAGAATCATTTTTGCGACTTCAGACGCCGCTTCGGGATAATAGACGGTCGGCCCGTTTTTCATTTGCCCGACTTCAAGTACATCGTATCCTTTATCCTTAAGATAACGAACGACTTCCTCTTTAAGCGAATAGCCG
>JAUMVL010000091.1 GCA_030530185.1 Clostridia bacterium
GCTTTGCGGATGAAAGCAGCGTGGAAGAAGATGTAACACGCAGGTACACGATTTATTCTGCATTGATGTCTCTTCCGGACAAGTATAGGATCGCAGTGCATCTGTACTATTACGAAGATCTTCCTATCAGCGAGATTGCACAGCTGCTGCATGTGAAGGAAACGACCATTCAGACGAGACTTGCGAGGGCAAGAGCGAAACTAAAGGATGTCCTGCAAGAGGATTTCTCCAAATAGGTTAATCAAAGGAGTCTATCGTGGATAATAAAAAATCAACAAAAGAACTGTACAAAGATACTTTTCAGATGATCCGTCCTTCTGACCATTCAGTGACACAAATGCTGTATAGAACGGAGGAAAACAAAATGAGAACAAAACGGCTTATGCCTCGGCGACGTGTGATAGTGCTGGCAACAATTTGCTGTATGCTTTTCGCATCTGCATGCTTCGCTGCTTCAATGATTGTAAGCTACGAGGGACATGCCCCATCATCGCCGCAATGTACCAATTATGATGATCTGTCATCGCTTACTAACGACTTGGGTTATGAAGCGATCATTCCAGAGAACTTTTCAAATGGATATTTCTTTGAAAATGCAACACTTGGAACCGAGGAAGGAAAGGATGCTGATGGAAATACCGTTGCATCAGGAAAGGTCATAGACGTCACCTATTCAAGTCCTAATAATTGTGATATCAATTTAGATGTGAACCCTGTAGTCGCTGCAAACGATGCAAGCATATACAATAAGACCCGTGATGTGAATGGCGTGACAGTAGGCGGAGGAACTTTTATCATAAAATTCGTACCGCCGGACTATGAGAAGACGGAGGATGATATCGCTCTTGAGAGTGAGGGTAACTTCCAGATCAGTTATGGCAGTGACTCCATAGAAGAGCATTCGTACGTTAGCGCATCCTTTGAAAAAGACGGCATCCAGTACACTCTGCTCGCAGATGGTGACAATCAGCCTTCTCTGGATGAACTTATGGATATGGCTGCAGAAATGATCAAATAATTCAAACATACATACTATGAAGATGGACAACTAAGACTCTATGCTCCGGAAAATTATGCAAAGGAATGGAGACTTTGGTTGTGTCGGATGGCATGTACTGTATGAGCATCCAGTTATAGAACAGGTAATATTAGCATCTGTGCCGTGGGCAACAACGCTCACGGCCTTTTGCTTGCAAAGGGCCAGATTGGAGGAAAAATGAGTTGTGATATAAGAAGATCTGCGCTATTGACATGGATCCGGATCGTTATCTGTATGATCGTTTTCTGCGGAAGCGCGGCATACCTGCTTTTGTACGGGCAGGATAAGATAAACGCGGAAAAGGAGTTCAATCAGATGCGCAAAAGCGCCCGCGATCTGTCCGGGCTTTATGCGCAGAACAGTGACCTGGTCGGATGGATCAGAGTCGATGGAACAAGAATCGACTACCCGGTCATGCAGACGCCAGATGATCCAGAATACTATCTGCATAGAGATTTCAACAAGGAGTATTCGGATTCCGGGACGCCTTTTCTCGATGCAAACAGCAGGATAGGTGGTACTTGGAACTGGATCATCTACGGGCATAACATGAAATTTGGAACCATGTTTCATGACCTGCAGAAGTATGACTCGAAAGAATTCTGGGATGCGCACAAGACATTTTCCGTTGATGTTTATGACCCGGAAACCGGAATCACAGACCCTGAAGTCTATGAGATCTTTGCAGTATGCCGGTCCAGAATCCGCGCCGGCAATTCGGATGCGTTCAGTTATTATCGGTATGCCGGCTGCACGGATGAGGACACATTTCACGAATACGTAGCAGGAGTCAGGAGCGAGTCCATCTATGAAACGGACATCATTCCACAGTACGGAGAGCAGCTCGTAACCCTTTCCACATGCGCGTATCATGCGAGTGAAGGCAGATTTTATGTGGTCGGACGACGGATTTTGTGATAGATTAGTCGGGTAAGAGCAAACTGTAAAAGGGAAACGGAGGTTAATATCATGAGCAAAAAGAAGAAGGGGAGCGTTCCTGTAGCTCCGCCAAAACAGGAAAAGAAGATGGTCATCGACATGAACCAGATGAACCTGGAGAAGGAACACACCGTTCCAGCATTCAGGACTGGAGCACATCAGACCATCAAAGACAGACCTCGTAAGAAAGACTGGAAAAGAGAATACGAGAGAGGCAAAGGGCCTGGAAAGTATCGTGATGATATGGATCCGGGCTCTTTTGTTATGACAGGGATTGTGGTAGATTAAAAGTACGTTAAAGATAAAAGAGGATGCGGATATGACAATGAAGAGACTCATCATAGAGTTTGGACAGGGTGTGGACATGCACGGCGGTGATCAGAACAACGCCGTTCTGAAGGCAACAAAAGATGCGATCCATCATTGCTGCATGGCCGGAATCTCTGAAATATTTGAGATCACTGACCGTAAGCAGCAGGCGTTTATCAAAGTGGATATCTATGCGCCTCATCCGGAAGAGGTTGATCCAAACATTGTAATAGATTACTTAGACAGATGGAGTGTGGAGGCGGAAGTGCACCACGGAGGAGCAAATCCGGAAGGCATTGCGCTGGATGGCAAGCCGAAAACAGAAATCACCATAGCTATCGTAGCGCTTACGGTATACGTGGAGATCTAGTGGAAAACAGATATCACAGTAAGGACGGAAGCATATGATCACTGTAATGATAATCACAGAAAGTATCAAGAATAACGAGATGATTGCGGCCAGCATCATTGGAGGATTCGAGAATTCCTTGTGCATTATTGCGGCCACTGATGTATCTGAATGCGAGCAAATCATCCGGTCGCAGAAGCAGGATATCGACATCTTTATCATTCAGATCAGAATGAAAGAGAAAGGCGGACGCAAACTGGCCGAGTACATTCGCGGATTCAAAAAATATGAAAACACTCCGATCCTGTTCATCACTTCTATCAGCCAGAACATGGTCGGCTATTCTGAGCTTGCCACATATCAGGGTTACAAGAAAGAAAACTATATCTCCACGCCGATCCGGCGTATCGATGTGCAGGGTAAAATCGGTCTCTATCTTGACCGGATCATTGCGGATGCTTCCGAGAAACAAAAACACGAACGCGTTATCTTTTTGGAGCATGCCGGCGGGGAGACATTTATAGAGGTGAAGACCGTTCTGTTTGCCGAGGTGCAGGACAAAATGGTGACGCTTCATACAAAGTCAGGTGATTATTTGATTAAGCGTACATCATTAGATACTCTCTGCGATTCGATCGGCAGTGATTGTCTGATGCGCTGCCATAAGAGTTTTGCATTGAATCCAGGTGCGGTCAGAGAGATCGTTCCCGCCGAGCGCCGCAACTGGCTGGCAGTGTTTCAAAACGGTTCTGAATGTCCGATCTCACAGACATATTATTCAAAAACAAGAACTGCTTTTCTCGATAAGATGACAAGATAGGTACAGGAAAAGCCATTTCAGGACATCCATATTGTCAGGCATAAATGGTCCCATATACTGTGTGTAGGGTCCATTTTTTTGTGAGGTGATGTGATGAATTCTCTGATACCATTTATCTGTCTGGGCATAGGCGCGCTGATCAGTTGGCGCGGATTGCCGGAAACAGTTCTTAAAGGGTTCGATATCCTGATCAATGTTGCTTTGATCATACTGATGCTCGTGATCGGTCTGAATATCGGAACGAGCCCGCAGGTCATGGGCCATCTGGGACAAATCGGATTCAACTGTGCGATGCTGTCACTGTTCGCGATCTTTGCCAGCGCGTTTCTTGTTGCGGTGTGTGAGAAAACAGTGCTGCCGCTGGAGGAAACGCGAAGACAATTCGCTTCTGATGAACTTGGCGAGGATACCCCTCAGGAAAGCCATTTTTCTCCCTTGATCATCATAATGCCGACATGTATTGTGATTGGCATATTAGCCGGATTTTTCGTATTCCAGAACATCTCTCACTCCATGTTGGACTGGGTATTGACGATATCACTGGTGCTTCTTTATGTCGGCGTAGGGGTCAGTCTGGGAGAAAACAAACATGTTTTTCAGTACATCAAAAAGCTTGGCCTGCGTCTGATCATACTGCCTGCAGCAATCTTTCTCGGGAGTATTCTGGGAGGCCTGATCATTGGATTCGTCCTTAGGATTCCGCTGAATTATGCGGTGATCTCAGCCAGCGGAATGGGATACTACAGTCTGACGGGCGCTATGATGACCGATTATTTTGGTGTTGAGGCCGGGATATATGGCTTCGTTGTGAATGTTATCAGAGATGTCTTTACGATCATTCTCATGCCGCTTTTGATCAGGATCAGCAAAGGCAGTCCTATCGCAGCAGGAGCTGCCGGATGTATGGATACTATGTTAGTTCCGGTGACAAAAGCTGTAGGCACTGAACTGGGAATCGTAGCCCTGATCAGCGGAACGATACTGACTTTCGTTGTTCCAGTGTGGCTGCCAATTTCTCAGATGATTTTTTCCTGATAATTTATCGAGAAACAAATTCAGTGATACATATGCCATGGGCAATGATGCTCACGGTTTTTTTATGGGACGAAGGAGGGACAAGAGTGAGAAACAGATTAAGTAAATATGTCAGGCAGGTGAGGCGAAATCCTCACATTTTTTGTTTTCACGAGTGCTGCATGGAGATCTGTCCGAAGCACAAACACAGGTGTCCGTATGACGGACAGTACCTGTTTGCAATGCTGAAGGACACGCCGTATTGTCCCTATGAGGACGCCGCAGCCTATGAATTTGAATAAAGGAGGAACCCAAAATGACAGATCAGAACCATAACAGGAGCCCGGATAAGAAGTCGCAGAAGGAGCGGATCAGAGAGATCACTGAGAAGCTGGAAGAAGGAGTGAAAGCGGTCTTTGAGAGCGATAAATATAAGGAATACCTTGCCTGCATGAGCAAATTCCACAGCTATTCTCTGAACAACTGTCTGCTGATCGCAGCGCAGTACCCGACGGCAACCGCAGTCGCAGGCTACCGGTCCTGGCAGCAGAACTTCGGCCGGCAGGTGCGCAAAGGCGAGAAAGGGATCAAGATTCTGGCGCCCTGCAAATACAAGGTCGAGACCGATGAAAAGGATGAGAACGGTGATCCGAAGATGATGGAACTGACCGGTTTTCGTGTTGTTTCCGTATTCGCCCTGGAGCAGACGGAGGGCAAAGAATTGCCATCCATCGGTGTCGATGAACTGACCGGTGACGTCAAGGACTACAAGAGAATCTTCAACGCACTTGTCAGCATCAGTCCGGTTCCGGTCGGCTTTGAGGATATCGAGAACGGAGCCAAAGGTTACTACCACGATGGGGAGAAGCGCATCGCCATCAAGTCCGGTATGAGCCAGGCGCAGACGATCAAAACACTTTTGCATGAGGTCAGTCACGCCACCTACCACAGCAGAGAGGCAGCAGATCCGGATCATCCTATCGACCGCAGGCACAAAGAGACCGAGGCCGAAAGCATCGCGTTCTGCGTGGGCAGCGCGCTGTCGATCGTAGATTCCGGGGACTACACGTTCCCATATCTGGCATCCTGGGCGTCCGGCAAGGACACGAAGGAGCTCAGGGATTCGCTGGAGAGGATCCGTTCCGCGTCCGATGAAATGATCACCGCAATCGACCAGTCCCTGCAGAAACAGGCAAACCGCGAGAAACAGAAGTCCCGCGATGAAGGCAGGTGATCAGTATGCCGTATTATACAAGTGAGCAGATCGCCCAGGCCCGGGAGATGGATCTTCTGACCTATCTCAGACTCCATGATCCGGGCGAACTGGTGCATGTTTCGGGAGACGAATACTGCACCAGGGAGCACGACAGCCTGAAGATATCCAATGGGAAATGGAACTGGTGGAGCAGAGGCTTCGGAGGCGCGACAGCCCTGGACTACCTGGTCAAAGTCAAAGGGATCCCATTCACCCAGGCGATGGGGATGATACTCGATACGGAGGGTAAGAGCCCTTCGTTTTTTGATGCACAAAGGCAGGACAGACCGGTGAGACAACCGGAAAAACGATTGCTTTTGCCTCAGAAATCGAGCAGCAATGACCGGATCATCCGCTACCTGAGCGGCAGAGGCATCGACCGTGAGGTCATCGATAGCTGCATCCGGGAGGGATTTCTCTATGAATCGCTTCCGTATCACAGCTGCATTTTCGTCGGCTATGACCATAAACAGATACCGAGATACGCATGCTTCCGGGCGACCGGACCGGAAAAGATCATGGGTGACGCAGCGGGATCAGACAAGCGATATGCCTTCCGGATAGAACGTGCCGGCAGCACGATCCATGTCTTTGAAAGCGCCATCGACCTGCTTTCTTTTGCCACGATCATGAAGCAGAGAACCGGCCTGTGGAGAGCGGAACCGATGGTTTCACTTGGCGGAGTGTATGCATCTAAAGGCGGAACGCATCAGATGAAACTTCCGGTTGCACTGACAAAAGCGCTCGATTTTCATGAGGATGTCGATACTATCGCGCTGCATCTGGACGCGGATTTTGCGGGAAGAAACGCTGCCGCATCCATCGCAGATCAATTGAAACCGTACTACAAAATCCGCAATGAACCGCCGCCGATCGGCAAGGACTGCAACGATTACCTCATGATAATGAAGCAAA
>JAUMVL010000092.1 GCA_030530185.1 Clostridia bacterium
TAGCCGCTGTTCAGCGTGACGGTTTTTGTTTTAAAGTCGAACGCCGGAAAACCTTCCGCGACAAATGCCGGCGCTGCAGTCGGCGCATCGGTCGGCTGCTCAGTCGGTTGTTCAGTCGTTTCCGGCGCGGCAGTTTCAGTGGGCTGTGCCGTCGCCGTTTCCGTCGCAGGAGTTTCCGCTCCGGCAGGCGCGGCAATCGGTTCGGTCGGCAGGTCTGCCGCCTTCGGTGCGCAGGCCGCAAGCAGAAGCAAGGTCAGTAGTAAGCTGCAGATTCTTCTCATTGAATTTCCTTTCTGTTTCAGGGCTTACGGATTTACCGCAATCCATGCGCCGTCGCGCTTTTCATAGTGATGCGTTCCTTTCATGCGGAACGTGCCACGCGCGCCGTAGGCATTGGCGTTCAGAACAGAGGTGTAGGTCACCGTCCCATGATCGCCATCCACTTTGACGACAGGCTTTTCCATGCCGATGGCGTAGTATCGAAGGCTCCCGTCCGCCACGTCCGCAAAGTATTCCTCACGCGTCTGCCGCATTCCGCTCATATGAGTGAAGGTCATATCCTCCGAAACGATCTCGCGCATGGTGTCGATGTCCGCCTCTGTCATGGCCTCGCAGTACCGCGCCGCCTGATACAAAACGGAAAGCTGTTCTTCCATCAATATAGAAAAATCGATGCCTGTGATCTTTACGTTTGGAAAGGTCGAAAAGTCGTATGCTGTCATGGTTTCCTCCGGTTTCAATGTTACTTGCGTCGGCTCCGCTGTGATTCTGTATTCCGATGTGATGCACGCGCAAAGCAGCAAAAGAACGGACAGCACCAAAGCCGCAAGCTTCCGCTTTTGGGCTGTCCGTCCGATGGAATTATGCCTTTTCAAAGTCGGGCCGCCACGCCGCAAACTGAACAAGCTGCTCGTCCGTGCGGTGATAGTAACGCATGTTTTTGTCGAGCTTTTCAATCTCTGCCATCTCATCGGCGGTCAGCGCAAAGTCCAGAATATCCAGATTCGCTTTGATATGATCGACGTTCTTGCTGCCGGGGATGACCGAAAACCCCATCTGTGTATGCCAGCGAAGAATGACTTGTGCCGGGCTCTTGCCGTACTTTTTTCCGAGCGCCGCAAAGACCGGCTCCTGTAACAGTGACTTGTCTCCGTGACCCAAGGGATACCAGCTCATCAGTTTTACGCCGTACCTGTCAAGTGTTTGCCGAAGTTCGGTCTGCGGAAAATACGGATGCGCTTCCGCCTGCATGAACTGAGGCACGATCTCCCACTTTGTTTCCAGTTCTGCAAGGTATTTTCCCTCGAAGTTCGAGATGCCGATCGCCTTTGCCTTGCCGTCGCGGTACGCCTTTTCGAGCTGCCGATACCCGGCCAGCCAGTTTCCGGCCGGCTGATGGATGTAGAGAAGATCCACGTAGTCCACGCCCAGACGAGTAAGGGTCTCGTCCACGGCGTTTTCGTTTTCATATTCGCTGGGCCAGAGCTTGGTAGAAAGAAAGATTTCTTCACGCGCAACGCCGCTGCTCTTCATGCCGCGGCCTACCGCACGCTCGTTCACATACGCATTTGCCGTATCGATCATACGATATCCCATCTTCAATGCCTCGCGGACGCTGTTTTCCGCGTCTTTGGGCGAAAGCATGAACGTGCCGATACCGATGACCGGGCAGGTGATTCCGTTGTTCAAAGTCATGTATTCCATCGTAAAGCCTCCTTTTATTCTCTTTGTTCGTTCGGATCCAGATATCGGATGACCTTTGCAGGCACGCCGCCGACAACCGCGTACGGCGGAACATCCTTTGTGACCACCGCGCCAGCCGCGACGACCGAATATTCCCCGATCGTGACCCCCGGGCAAATCGTCACGTTCATGCCGAGCCACGCGTTCTTTTTGACGACTACCTTGCCGTACGTGTAAATCCGATGCCGGTCGTTCATGTCGTGATTGATCGTTGCGATCCGAAGCCCCGGCGCGCTCATCACGCCGTCCTCAAATTCAATCCCTCCGGATGCGGACAGGATCGCGGAATGGTTGATGAATACGCCCTTGCCGAAGGAAACCCGGTTGCCGAAATCGCAGATGAACGGCGTCAGAATGCGCACATCATCGAGTTTCCGTCCAAACAGATCCTCGAGATATCCGACATACGCCGGGTCGTCCGGCATCGTGGCGTTCGCCTTGGCGCAGAGCGTTCGAGCGCGCATCATCTCCTCCACCGCCTCTTTGAAATACGGCTCCCGATTGTCCGTCGGACCGCCCTGATCCATCAGCGTATAGACGTAGCCTTTTTCGTATTCCATACGCTTCCCTCACAGCAACCCGTTCGTTTTCAGCCAGCGCTGCACGCTGCCCTTGGCATTTGCCGCTGCGCTTCCGGTGATCGGCAGACCGCTCTTTACGATCGCGCCCGGGCAGGTGCGCTTGATGTCGCGCTCGCTGCCGCCCATGCCGCTGCCTTCGTTGGTGCAAAGGGGCAGGATCGTCTTGCCGGAGAAGTCGAACGCTTCGAGAAACGTGAACACCGCCATCGGCATCGTGCCCCAGTAGTTCGGGTAGGCAAGGAGGATCGTGTCATATTCGTCGATCGACGCCGGTAGGGAAACGAGCGCCGGACGTGCCTTGGCGCGAAGATCGGCTTTCGCCTCGTCGATGCAGGTCATATAAACCGGGGAATAGGGCTCCTTCATCTCGATCCTGAACGTGTCCGCTTCGATCAGCTCCTTGATTGTATTGCACACGATCTCTGTGTTGCCCACCTTCACATAGCGCATTGCGCCACCAAAGTAGTTTTCGTCCGCCCGTGAGAAGTATGCAATCAGCGTCTTTGCCATAAGTTTGTCCTCCAAATTTGTTTTTCTGCCTTGAGTATACCGGAAAAGGATTGCAAAGTCCAATCGAAAGGATGTATAATTGATTAAAATATTAAATAGCGAGGGTGACTATGACGACAAAACAGATCGATTACTGCGTTGAATTGGCGCACACTTTGAATTTCAGTCGGGCGGCGGACAATTTGTTCGTCAGCCAGCCGACGTTTTCCTATCAGATCAAGCTGCTGGAAGAAGAAGTCGGCTTTGCGATCTTTGAGCGCAGCGGCAAGGGCGCGGCGCTGACGCCGGCTGGCGCGCAGTTCGTTTCGTTCCTGACCGGAATGCGGCAGGATCTGAAGCGCGCCATCGAGCAGGGGCAGAACTACAGCGCCACCTATCGGGACAGTATTTCGATCTGTATGATGGTGCGGCAGGCGGTGTACTTTCTGCCGGAGGCAATGCGGGTTTTTGCCGGGCAGATGCCGGACGTGCAGATCGTGCCGCTGTTTCAGTATGAAAACAGCATGGAAACATTTCTGCGAAACGAAGCGGATCTGGTGTTTGCGCTGAAGGAGCAGACGCGGCAGTTGCCTGGCGTCCGCGTGCATGATCTGTTTGAAAGCCGCATCTATCTGATCGCGCAGAAGGCCGATCCGCTGGCACAAAAGAATCTTGCCACGGAGGAGGATCTTTACGGACGTACGCTGATGGTCGGCGGCGGTTCCCCCGCTGCGTTGAAAGCTGTGCAGCACCGACTGATCGCCACCGACAGAATCCGCTATTTCAATAGTGCCGACCACGACACGACGCTCACCAACGTCGCTGCCGGACGGGGCGTGTGCCTTGCCCCGGGTTTTTTGAATGATCACAGCGGACAGTTTGCATGGATTCCGTTTGACTGCAAGGAGACCTTCTCCTGCGTACTGTGTTCGCATAAGGAGGATAACCGTCCGTCGCTCTCTGCGTTTCTCACCGTTTTAAAAGGTTTATATGATTCCACCATGGCATTTCCGATGTAATGGGTTGCGCAGGCTGATTATCCAATGTGAATTGATCTTCCATCGCATCTGCTCCTGAAAGCCGAGTTATCGCCCTATCTTAGTGTCTATCTATCATTCATTTAATCTTTTCAGGAAGTGATAGGAACTACATATATGCCATCCGTCCTTTGATATGCTGCGTTGGACAAACCGCAGATAACGCATTTGACTTTCGGCGGCTTCCCTCCATTCTTGGCAATATCGTCAGCAACCTTGATAAGATTCATGGCAACCTCATCAATCTTCTTCGCACCAAGTTTCAACTCTGATTCGTTTATTCCAGGATTCCCGAATAAACGGAACCTTTCCGGAAGGCACCGTCACGGCAAGGAATGAAGCCGATTTGCTTTTGGCACAGAGGCATGGCGCCATCCGGGGCGACGCGGACGTGCATCAGATCTGTATAGACATCTGTACGATTATTAAGAGCTGCGTGTTTGAGTGGTGCCTTACCGACGGAAACATGGATCTATGCGCCACACTGAAAAAAATCATTACAGGGTATATGAAGCTATGGCTCTGACGGCGGATCCTGTTTGTGATTCAGAAGAATTGAGCTCTCGATTTATGGACTTTCTAGATACTCCGGTCGTTCGCGCCGCGGCATGATATCCAAAAGATTATGCGTGTGAAATATCGATTCCCGTCAGTGCCGAATAATCAAACAACTTTTGGTTTATTGGGAACACACTGTAAGTAATAACGTCAGATTGGATGCTTTAGGAGGTAGGAATATGAAAAAGTGGCAGATCATCCTGCTGGTCGCTATCTGCGTGCTCATCGTTGCGGGCGTGATTGCCGCCGTCCTTCTGCGGCGGCAGCATATCTATGAGCCAATGGACGGGCCCGGCATGGTGTACGAGGTTGTTGTGGATGAGATCGAGTATGTCGAAACGAACCATATCACCGGCGGGATATACCGTCTGTACGCAAAGCGCGACGGCTGCGTGCATCTTACTTTGGAGCGCAAAGCAAACGCGGACGCCGAGCCGATCGTCTGGGAAGCGGAGGTCGACGAAGCGTTGCTGACCGAGATCGGGGATGCGATCCTTCAAGCAGGGCTGGAGCGCGCAGCCCATTATCCGGAGCGCGATCCGTACCGTATGCCGGATGTGACCTCGCATCTGAAGGTGACCGAGCCGTATTACACCTTTACGGTCACTTCGCTGATGGACCTGTCCGAATGGGAGCAGAACGGATGGAACGAGGCGGTGCGTCTGATGGAAAACGCCGTGAACGAGCCGACCTATCCGGTCGAATACTGGACGGACATAGAATATCTCGAAAACGCAAAGCCTGCCTATCCCGCAGGCGCGAGCGTCTTGATCTACTTCGATCTGATTGCTACTGATACGGATTATAAGTTCCTGCTGGACGGGGAACCGCTGAACTTTGGCTTTGACGAAAGCAAGGGCTTTGTGATCTCGTTTGTCATGCCCGCCCATGCGGTCAAACTGGAATGTGAAATGCGAAATTCTATGATGTACGATCCATACGCGCATACCGAAGAAACAGCGTCATTTGATTTTGCAAGCAAGACCGTTATGCTGAACAGCGGTTATGAGATGCCGATCATCGGCCTCGGCACATGGACGCTCGACGACGAGCAAGCCGGAAACAGCGTCTATCACGCGCTGAAGTGCGGCATGCGCCTGATCGATACCGCCAGATATTACGGCAACGAGGTCGGTGTCGGAAAAGGTCTGCAGAAGGCGATCGGCGAAGGAATCGTAACGCGGGAGGACGTCTTTATCACAAGCAAGATCTACGGCGGCAGCTATGAGCAGGCCGGCAGCATAATCAACGATGCGCTCAAGGATCTGAACGTAGATTATATCGACCTGCTGCTGATCCATCAGCCCGGATCCGACGACGAAGGAGTATACAGGGCGATGGAGGAAGCCGTCATAGACGGACGGCTCCGCTCTATCGGAATTTCCAATTATTATACCAAAGAGGCGGTAGACGAGGTATTGTCCTTTGCAACGATCCCTCCTGCCGTGATACAGAACGAAAACCATCTTTTCTATCAGAACAACGAACTGCGCGAATACGTCAAGCAATACGGCATCGTGCTCGAAAGCTGGTATCCGTTTGGCGGCAGAGGCCATACCGACGAGCATTTCGGAAACGAGGTCATTGTCCGGCTTGCGGAAAAATACGGCAAAACCGCCGCGCAGATCATTCTTCGTTGGCAGATACAGGCGGGTTACGTTGTGATCCCCGGATCGTCAAACCCGGATCACATTGCCGAGAACTATCATGTTTTTGACTTTGAGCTTACTCCTGATGAAATGGCACAGATAACCGCCCTTGACAGACAGGAACGATATGAAAACTGGTAAACGGTAAGGCGGCGAAGATGCGACATCGATATGATTATGCTTTACGACTCATGAAAGTGGTTTTATGGTGCAACAATCATGATGGGGCTGTTAAATAAATGTACCAGGACATTTGCGGCAAAAGAACGGGAAACAAGACCGGTAGGCAGAAATGGCTCAAAACGCACCTATTACTTGCCGCCCGTAAACGGGTCTTTCGGATCGAATAACGTGAGTTGACCCGCTTCCTTATCAGCTTTTAACTGGTTTTGGATGCAGGTTTTTATTGCAGCTGTGTTTTTGGGTGGTATGTTCACCAATAGATGCACGTGGTTGAGGCATATCTCGCCTTCGATTATCTCGACGCCTTTCCACCTGCATAGTTCCCTAAGAATCTCGCGTACTTCCAACCGTTTTCTTCGTAGATTACTTTTCTCCG
>JAUMVL010000093.1 GCA_030530185.1 Clostridia bacterium
CCTTTTCCTTGTTCTTGATGCGGATGCCGAGCCGGCGCGCCTGCGCGTCGCCGAGATTCGAACAGCTGCCGACCTCGAAATACTTCTTCTGACGCGGGGACCAGGCTTCGACGTCGAGCGACTTGACCTTCAGGTCGGCAAGATCGCCCGAGCAGCAGCACAGGGTGCGCACCGGAATATCGAGTGTGCGGAAGAAGTCAACCGTGTTCTTCCAAAGCTCATCGTAAATCGCATCGCTCTCCTCGGGACGGCAGACCGCGATCATCTCCTGCTTTTCAAATTGATGGATGCGGTAGACGCCGCGCTCCTCGATGCCGTGCGCGCCGACCTCCTTGCGGAAGCAGGGGGAGTAGGACGTAAGCCGCTGCGGGACCTGCGACTCCTCTAAGAAGGTATTTGCAAAGCGGCCGATCATGCTGTGCTCGCTCGTACCGATCAGGTAGAGGTCTTCACCCTCGATCTTGTACATCATGTTCTCCATCTCGGCAAAGCTCATAACGCCGTTGACGACGGAGGCGTGAATCATGTAGGGGGGGATGCAGTAAGTGAAGCCGCGGTCGATCATGAAATCGCGCGCATAGCTTAATACCGCGCTGTGCAGCCGGGCAATATCGCCGAGCAGATAGTAGAAGCCGTTGCCGCTCGTCTTATCGCGCGCGGACTCGAGGTCGATGCCGTTCAAACGCTCCATGATGTCCACATGGTACGGAATCTCAAAGTCGGGCACGACCGGCTCGCCGAAGCGCTCCAGCTCGACGTTTTCGGAATCGTCCTTGCCGATCGGAACGGAGGGATCGATGATGTTCGGGATCACGAGCATGCGTTTGCGGATCTCGGCCTGCAGCTCGGTGCCCTGCGCTTCCAGCGCGGCCATCTCTTCGCCCATTGCGGAGACTTCCTTTTTCGTCTCGTTGGCAAGGTCGAATTCCTTGCGCGCCATCATGCCGCCGATCTGCTTCGACAGCGCATTGCGGCGGCTCTTTAGAAATTCCAGCCGCTGATTGCCTTCGCGGTACTTTTTGTCCAGATCGATGACTTCGTCCACCAGAACGAGCTTTTCGTCCTGGAACTTCTTTTTGATGTTCTCTTTGACCGCGTCGGGATTGGCGCGAACAAACTTGATATCGAGCATATTACATCCTTTCTGGGGCTACGATGCCCAAAAGATTTAATCCGTTTTTCAGTACCTGCCGCGTCGCGTCGGTCAGCGCGAGCCGAGCCGCCTTCACCTTCGGATCGTCGGCCATGATGCGCTGTTCGTAGTAGAACTTGTTGAACGCGGAAGCGATCGCCACCACCGCACGGGAAACGACATACGGTTCATACTTATCCGCCGCGCTTAAAACCGATTCAGGAAATGCCTCGAGCGTTTTCAGAAGGGCGGCGCTGTACGGATCGTCGAGCAGGCTTGCATCGGCGGAGGAGAAGTCGAATTCCTCGGCTTTGCGCAGCACCGAGCAGCAGCGCGCATGCGTGTACTGTACATACGGTGCGGTCTCGCCGTCAAAGTTCAAAATCTTGTCCCACGTGAACGATACGTCCTTGATGCGGTTGTTGTACAGCACCGACCACAGGATTGCGCCGAC
This sequence comes from Clostridia bacterium, assembly GCA_030530185.1. Lineage (GTDB taxonomy): Bacteria > Bacillota > Clostridia > Christensenellales > CAG-138 > UBA3792. The sequence goes on from JAUMVL010000093.1 coordinate 1,587, forward strand.
GCCGACCGCCTCCGCTGCACTCTGCTTGTCCTCAAGGTCCGGCGACTTCTCACAGATGATCGCATACGTTTTATCGACCGCTGCCTGCAGAATGTCATCAAGGTAGAGAATGTTGCCGCTGCGGGTGGAAAAGCTGGCGTCCTCCATGCTGACCATGCCGAAGTTGACGTGTACGCAGTCCTTGACCCAGTCGCGGCCCATCAGCTCCAATACCTTAAAGAACTGCTTAAAATGCAGGTCCTGCTGATACGCTACGACATAAAGAAGCTTGGAGAAATCGTATTCCTCCTTGCGGTAGCATGCGGCGGCCAGGTCACGCGTTGCATAGATCGTGCTGCCGTCCGACTTGACAATGATGCACGGCGGCATGTTCCATTCGGACAGATCGACGATCTCGGCGCCGTGGTCGAGCTTGGAAATGCCCTTGTCGCGCAGTTCCTGAATGATCGCGGGCATCTTGTCCTCATAGAACGATTCGCCTGCCCAGCTGTCAAAGTCCACGCCCATGCGCTGATAAGTGACCTTGACCTCGCGGATCGTGCCGTCCTTCATCTTGCTCCAAAGCTCGAGCGCCTCAGGATCGCCGGTTTCGATCTTATGGAACCAGGCGCGCGCTTCGTCGTTGAGCGTCGAATCCTTTTCGGCCTCCTCGTGAAAGCGCACGTAGAGCGCAACGAGTTCGCGGATCGTGTAGTCGTCGATCGGCTTGGTTCCCCATTTTTTGTAGGCGGTGATCATCTTGCCAAACTGCGTGCCCCAGTCGCCGAGATGGTTGATGCCGATCGTGCGGTAGCCGAGGAATTTGTAAATGCGGTACAGCGCATTGCCGATCGCCGTCGTCGGCAGATGATGGAAGCCGAACGGCTTGGCAATGTTGATCGAGCTGTATTCGACGCAGACGGTCTTGCCCTTGCCAAGCTCGGACGAGCCGTAGGCATCGCCCATCGAGCGCACTTTGTCTAAAACGGCAGTCGCCTGAGATGCGGTATCGACAAAGAAATTCAAATATCCGCCGACAGCTTCCACTTTTGAAAAGCCGGCAGGCAGAACAAGCTGTTCCTTCAGCTCCGCAGCAATGGCGGGCGGAGCTTTTCTCATCGCCTTGGCCAGACGGAAGCAGGGGAACGCCAGATCGCCCATATCGGCCTTTTTCGGAACCTCAAACCATTCCTGTACCGCGGCGGCGTCCATTCCGCAAAGCGGTGCGAGCGCTTCGGCAAGCTGCAATTTCGTATCCATTCCCAAATACTCCTAAAAATGATTTTTAATTATATCATTATATGGAAAAAAAGAAAAGTGGAGAATTGTTTGAAATGGGTAAAATGGAAAAAACGGGGGGGACAAATTGCAAAATGAAGTGTTCGTTTGTTTTGCTTCCTTCGGAAGACGCAGGTGAAATGTGAACAAAGCGTACAAAGCCGAAAACGTTTGCGCAAAAATGAAAAAGATTTGTTGAATTTTGAAAAATAGTATGGTAAAATCATGTTGTTGAATTCTGCATAGGGATATGATAGAATTTGCATAACGAAGAACCCACATGGATCACCATTGATAAACAGGAGGACATCATGCAGAACAAAGTTACCGAGATCCCTTTCCGTGGCACGCCCGAGCAGGAAGCGAAGCTGAAGGAAATCATCGCTGCGCATAAGGGACAGGAGGGCGCCCTAATGCCCGTGCTGCAGCAGGCGCAGGAAGTTTACGGCTATCTGCCCATCGAAGTACAGACGATGATTGCAGAGGGGCTTGGCGTTTCGCTCGAGCAGGTTTACGGCGTATCCACGTTCTATTCGTGGTTCAACCTTGAGCCGAAGGGCGAGCATCTGATCCGCGTTTGCCTTGGCACCGCGTGCTATGTCAAGGGCTCGGCGGATATCTTGGCGGAACTCGAAAAACAGCTCGGCATTGCAGCGGGCCATACGACGCCCGACGGCAAGTTCACGCTCGAAGCGACGCGCTGCCTCGGCTGCTGCGGTCTTGCGCCGGTGTTCGTTGTGGACGACGAGGTGTACGGTCGTTTAACGCCCAACGATGTGAAAGGCATTCTGGACCAGTATCGCAAATAAGAATTCATACAGGAGCACGTATGACGATTCGGGACATTGCGAACCTGTTGGAAGCAAACGTTCATGCTTTCGACGAGAAACAGCTCGATAAAGAGATCGAAACGGCCTTCGGCAGCGACATGATGAGCGACGTTTTGGCGTATGCCGACGAGGGCAGCGTGCTGCTGTCCGGACTATTGAATCCGCAGGTCATTCGCACGGCACACATGCTCGACATGCCCTGCATCGTCTTTGTGCGCGGCAAATCCGCAACGCCGGAGATTCTTTCGCTCGCCGAGGAAAGCCACATCGTCGTGCTCGAGACGGCACTGCGGATGTACGGCGCCTGCGGGAGATTGTATTGCGCAGGGCTTGACAACAGGTGACCGCGATGGAGGACGTCCTGCATTATCATTTTGACGTGGACGGCGACAACTTTGCTTCCGCAGGCGAGGCCTCCGTTCAGGTCAAACGGTTGTTTCGGCAGATGGGCTTTCCGCCCGATCTGATCCGGCGCATTTCGATCGCCATGTACGAGGGGGAGATCAATATGGTCATCCACGCACACGGCGGTGATGCGGATGTATATGTACAGCCGGATCTGATCCGCGTTGTACTGAAGGACTCCGGCCCGGGCATCAAGGATATTTCCCTTGCGATGCAGGAGGGGTATTCGACCGCGCCGGACAACATTCGCTCCCTTGGGTTCGGCGCCGGCATGGGCCTGCCGAATATGAAGCGGTATTCCGACGACATGCAGATCGAATCGACGGTCGGCGTCGGAACGACCATTACCATGGATTTTATTCCCGCATAGGAAACCGATGATTGTTTATAAGCACTCTGTCTCGCTGGATGCGAACAAATGCAAAGGCTGTACCACCTGCTTAAGGCGCTGCCCGACACAGGCGATTCGAGTGCGCGACGGAAAGGCTTGCATCAATCCCGCTTTGTGCATCGACTGCGGTGAGTGCATCCGCAAGTGCCCGTATCAGGCAAAAAAGGCGTCGTTCGACGATCTCGATTCGCTCGATCGCAGTAAATATCTGATTGCGCTGCCCGCGCCGTCGCTGTTTGGCCAGTTCGCCAACCTTGACGATGCGGATTACCTCTTGCAGGGCCTTTTGAATTTCGGGTTCAACGAGGTGTTTGAAGTCGCCAAGGCGGCGGAGATCGTGACGGACTATACCCGTCGCTACATCCGCGCCAGCGAGCAGAACAAACGTCCGTTCATCAGCAACGCGTGCCCGGTCGTGGTACGGCTGATTTCGCTGCGGTTCCCGTCGCTGCGGAGCAAGCTGGTTCCGCTGACTCCGCCGGTTGAGGTTGCGGGACGGATGGCAAAGGAACGCGCCTTAAAGGAGCATCCCGAACTCAAAGAAGAGGACATCAAAACGGTGTTCATTTCGCCGTGTCCGGCGAAGGTCAGCTGGGTCAAGAATACGCCTGCCGAGAAGAAGTGCTACATCGACTATGTCGTTTCGATGAGCGACGTGTATTTTAGGCTCCTTTCCAAGATGAAACAGGATCAGGTGCCCGAGGTCGAGTCCGAAAGCGGCGTTGTCGGCATCAGCTGGGCGTCGAGCGGCGGCGAAGCAAGCGCCCTGATGAACGATCATTACCTTGCGGCGGACGGCATCGAGAACATTATCCGCGTGTTGGATGAGATCGAGACGGGCCATTTTCCGGACCTTGAATTTGTCGAGTTGAACGCATGCCCGGGCGGCTGCGTCGGCGGCGTCATGGCAGTGGAAAATCCGTACATTGCGCGCGTTCGGCTGCAATCCATCCGCCGGTATATGCCGGTGATGATGAACTACCTGCCCGACGATCCGGATACGCCGATCCCCGAAGTCATGCTCGGAACCAAGCCCGGTGAATACAGCAGTGCGGAACTGCTGCATGCCGACCGCGCAAAATCGTTCCGCATGATGTTTGAGATCGAGCGGATCGCAAAAATGCTGCCGGGTATGGACTGCGGCTCCTGCGGCGCACCGACGTGCCGCGCGCACGCAGAGGACATCGTCAAGGGCGAATCAACCCTCGACGATTGCGTGATTCGAATGCGGGAACTGCTGCAAAAACAAAAGGAACAGGACGAGGAGCACGTATGACCGTAGAAGAACTGTTGAAAGCGCTTCCGTGGAAAGCCGTCACCGTTCCCGATTCCACGCGTGAGATCACGGGGGGATACTGCGGCGATCTGTTGAGCTGGGTCATGGGCAGAGCCGAAAGCGGCGATTGCTGGTTTACGATCATGTCGAACAAGAATGTCGTTGCGGTCGCGCAGTTGACCGACGTTGCGTGCGTCGTGTTCACCGAGGGCGTTTTGCCCGATGAAGAAATGATTCGCACGGCCGAGGCGCACGATATCAATCTGATTGCCTGCGAGGAGACAACCTTTGCGGCAAGCGTCAAGGTGGCGGAGCTTCTGAAATGAAACGCTTTTCCTACGACCTGCATGTGCATTCCTGCCTGTCTCCCTGTGGGGACGACGATATGACGCCATGCAACATCGCGGGAATGGCACACCTGAACGGGTTGGAGATCGTGGCTTTAACCGATCACAACGCCGTTCGCAACTGTCCCGCGTTCTTTGCCGCTTGCGAGCAATACGGCATCGTGCCGGTCGCGGGAATGGAGCTGACGACGGCGGAAGATATTCATCTTCTTTGCCTGTTCGAAACGCTCGAGGCGGGAATGGCGTTCGACGCGGCGATTCAGCCGATGCGGATGTCGGTGAAAAACCGCAAGGGCATCTATGGCGAGCAGTTGATTCGTGACGAAAAGGATGCGGTCATCGGTGAGGAACCGTTTTTTCTGCCGGCGGCAACGACGCTGGATCTCGAGGCGGCTGCTGCGCTCGTCAGGAATTTTCAAGGCGTCTGCTATCCGGCGCACATCGACCGCGAGGCAAACGGCCTTTTAGCGGTGCTCGGTGCGTTTCCCGAAAAGCCCGACTTTGCCTGCGCAGAGCTT
>JAUMVL010000094.1:0-1575 GCA_030530185.1 Clostridia bacterium
TCCTTGACCGGCTCTCCGTTGATCGCAAGCAACGCATCCCCTGCTCGGATCCCGCAGCGAGCGGCAGGCGATTCAGGTTCCACATATGTAATTGCCTGAGCGCATAATTTCATAAATTAACCATACCATAAAAGGCCGAAATTTGCAAGAACAGAAAAAGGACGTTCCCGCACGGAAACGTCCTGCATCGCAATGGTTATCTTTTTGCTTTTCCGAGCCACTTTTCCATCTGCATACGAAGCGGGATGCCGACCAGCGCCGCAGCAGCAATCTTTGCCGCGTCGCCGGGCAAAAACGGAATAACACAGAGCGTCATGGACTCCGTAAGCGTCCGGTGCGTTTGCAGCATAAACCATGCAGTACCGAATGCATAGAGAAGAACCGTTCCGAGAATCATTCCGATAACAACCATCCACCGCTTTGGAAAGCGATCCGCTGCGAGGCCGGTTGCCGCAACGCACGGCAGATACCCGATTAAATACCCGCCGGTCACACCGATGAGCTTCTGAACGCCGCCCTCAAAACCCGAGAACACCGGAACGCCGACGGCGCCGAGCAAGAGGTAAACCGCAACTGCAATCGTCCCGTCGACGGCGCCAAGCACCGCTCCGATGAAGTAAACTGCGAGCGTGGCAAGCGAGATCGGAATCGGTCCGATTGGAACGGACCAAGGTGCAGCGACACACAACAATGCCGCCATCACCGCAATTCGCGTCATACGAATCAGCGGAAGACGCGCTCCCGCCGAATTTTGATTTGTTTCCATACGCCCTCTTCTTCTCGATCTTACTTGAAGATGCCCTTCCTGCGCTTCTGAACGGTCGCAACGCCCTGCAGTTGAGCAAGCTGTTCCAACAGCTGCCGTTCCTTTTCGGAAACGCGCTTCGGAATTTCGACATTCACGGTGACGAGCAGATCGCCCTTTCCGTTCTGCTGCAAATACTGCACGCCCTGATCCCGGAGACGGAATGTGGTGCCGTTCTGTGTTCCTGCGGGAACCGTATACTTGATTTGGCCTTCGAGCGTCGGAACGACGATTTCGCCGCCGAGCACCGCCACGGTATACGGGATGTTCATATTGAGCAGTAAATCTGCGCCGCGCCGCACGAACTTCTCATGCGGACGCACCGTGATGGTAATATACAGATTGCCGCGCGGACCGCCCTTATAGCCCGCTTCCCCTTCATTACGCTTGGACAAGGTCTGGCCGTCGTTGATGCCGGCCGGAATCCGCACCGTCAAGCGCTTGTTGCGTTTGACGCGGCCTCTGCCCTTACACTCCGGACAAGGATCGGTAATGATCTGTCCGGTACCGCGGCACGCAGAACACGGACGCGTCGTCACAAACGATCCGAGAATCGACTGGCTCTGCTGTCGTACCTGACCGGTACCGCCGCAGGTTGTGCAGCGCGTCGGCTTGGTGCCGGGCTTTGCGCCGCTGCCGCCGCATGTTTCGCAGACCTCCTCCCGCGAGATAACGATCTCTTTCTCACACCCGAACGCCGCCTCTTCAAAGGTCAGCGTCAGGTTGTAGCGAAGGTCGTCACCTGCCATTGGGCCGTTGCGTGTTGAGGA
>JAUMVL010000094.1:1585-6591 GCA_030530185.1 Clostridia bacterium
CGCGCCGCCGCCGAATCCGCCGCCGAAAATCGTGCTGAAGATGTCGCCGAAGCCAAAGTCCTCTGCACCGGTGAACGGATTCCCTGCGCCGCCGCCCATGGAAGGATCAAACGCCGCATGTCCGAACTGATCGTACTTGGCACGTTTATCGGCGTCCGAAAGCACTTCGTATGCCTCATTGAGTTCCTTAAACTCGGCTTCCTTGGCCGCATCGCCGGGATGCAGGTCCGGATGGCAGGTTTTGGCTTTTTTGCGGAACGCACTTTTGATCTCCGCGTCCGACGCATCCTTGCTGACGCCGAGCACCTCGTAATAATCTCTTTTATCCGCCACAATAAACCTCACATCGGGCGGAGTATACTGCTCCGCCCGTCATCAACGATTGTTGAATTCCCTCTTTGAAGGGATTCTATTTAGTCCACTACCTCGTAGTCCGCGTCCACGACATCGTCTTTCGGCGGCTGCTGGCCGTTGCTTGCATTGCCGCCCTGCTGACCGCCGGCTTGCTGCTGTTGTGCCTGCTGCTGATAGATCTTACCGAATACCTCGTAGCTGACGTTTGTGCACTTCTCGGTCTCCTCCTTGATCTTCGCGTTGTCGGTGCCCTCGAGTGCCTTCTTCAAGTCTGCAACGGCAGCTTCCACCTTGGACTTGTCTCCTGCGTCGATCTTGTCGCCGAGGTCTCTCAGCGTCTTTTCGGTCGTGTAGACCAACTGATCCGCATGGTTCCGGGATTCTGCAGCGTCCTTGCGTTCCTTATCCTCGTTCGCATACCGCTCGGCTTCCTCGACCGCACGCTTGATCTCGTCTTCATTCAGATTCGTCGAAGCCGTGATCGTAACCTGCTGCTGATTGCCCGTACCGAGATCCTTTGCGGAAACATGAACGATACCGTTTGCATCGATATCAAAGGTAACTTCAATCTGCGGCACGCCGCGCGGTGCGGGCGCAATGCCGGCCAGCTGGAAGCGACCGAGACTCTTGTTGTACTGAGCCATTTCACGCTCGCCCTGCAGAACGTGGACTTCAACGCTGGTCTGTCCGTCCGCTGCAGTCGAGAAGATTTGGCTCTTCTTGGTCGGGATCGTCGTGTTGCGATCGATCAAACGTGTGAACACGCCGCCGACGGTTTCGATACCAAGGGACAACGGGGTTACGTCGAGCAGCAGAATGTCTTTGACTTCGCCACCCAAGACTCCGCCCTGAATGGCGGCGCCGATTGCAACGCATTCATCGGGATTGATGCCCTTGAACGGTTCCTTGCCGGTCACGTTCTTAACCATCTCCTGAACCGCCGGAATACGGGACGAACCACCGACCAGAATGACCTTATTGATGTCGCTGTTGGAAAGGCCGGCATCCTGCATCGCTTTCTGGACGCACACGCGGGTCTTGTCAACGAGATCTGCGGTCAGTTCGTTGAACTTCGCACGCGTAATCGTAACGTCGAGGTGCTTCGGGCCGGACGCATCCATCGTAATAAAGGGCAGGTTGACGTTCGAAGACGTCGTGCCGGACAGCTCGATCTTTGCCTTTTCAGCGGCTTCCTTCAGACGCTGCAGCGCCATCTTATCCTTGCGGAGATCGATGCCGTTCGAGCGCATGAATTCCGATGCGATGTAATCGATCAGGCGCTGATCGAAGTCATCACCGCCGAGGCGGTTGTTGCCGGCCGTGGCCAGAACTTCGAATACGCCGTCGCCGATCTCAAGGATCGAGACATCGAATGTGCCGCCGCCGAGGTCGTACACCAGAATCTTTTGGTTGGTCTCTTTATCAAGGCCGTAGGCCAGCGATGCTGCCGTCGGCTCGTTGATGATACGAAGCACTTCGAGTCCCGCAATGCGGCCCGCGTCCTTCGTTGCCTGACGCTGGCTGTCGGTGAAGTACGCCGGAACCGTGATAACGGCCTGCGTAACCTTTTCGCCAAGATAGCTTTCCGCATCCGCTTTGAGCTTTTGCAGAATCATGGCCGAAATCTCCTGCGGCGTATAATCCTTGCCGTCGATCTTCACTTTATAGGAAGAACCCATTTCACGCTTGATCGAGGAGATCGTGCGCTCCGGGTTGGTGATCGCCTGACGCTTTGCAATCGTGCCGACGAGACGCTCGTTGTCCTTGAATGCGACAACGGACGGAGTCGTTCTGCCGCCTTCGGAATTCGGGATGACGACCGGATCGCCGCCCTCTAAAACCGCGACACAGGAATTGGTGGTACCAAGGTCAATACCGATAATCTTGCTCATACTTGTATCCTCCTGAAAATCTTCTGATTCTATTTGTGTTATGATATGTCAAACGCTCGCTTTTGAGCCGTTCGATTCGTTTTTATTCAGACACTTTGACCATGCTGTGCCGCACGATCTTGTCCTTCACACGGTATCCTTTTTGAAATACCGCTATGATTTTGCCTTTTTCGACGCCCTCGACAGCCTCGGCCATCACCGCATTGTGGAGATTCGGATCGAAATCGCCGTCCGTTTCGACTTCGCAAAGCCCCTGTTTCTGCAAAGTCTCGGTCAGCTTTCGATGGACCAGCTTTACGCCTTCCGCCCACGCTTCGTCCTTGGATTCCGCCTCTGCAACGCGGTCGAAATCATCGAGGATCGGAAGCAGCGACGTGATCACATCACGCTTGCCTTCTTCATAGCTGTCGGCGCGAACCGATGCATTTCTGCGGCGGAAGTTGTCAAAATCCGCTTGGTTCCGCTGCAGCAGGTTCACGGTTTCGTCGAGCTGTTTTTGGAGCGCTTCCACATGCGCCCGTACCTCGTCCATTTCCTCCTGTGTGAGCGTACATCCCTGCTGTTCGTCGGTCACAGGCGTTTCCTGGACTTCGGGGTCTTTGCCGTTCTTTTTCTTGGACATGTCAGTCCTCCTTCAAAAATGTTTGTAAAATCGACGCCAGATTCTGCTGCACACCCTGCAGCACATTGATAACGCGATTGTAATCCATGCGGGTCGGGCCGATGATGCCGAACGTCCCGAACGGCGCATCGTTGACGCGGTAGGTCGCTGTGACCACGCTGCAATCCTGCAATCCCTCCTGCTCGTTCTCGCTGCCGATCGTGATCGTGAACTCCATGGTTGACGCTTTCTTCAACATTTGATAAATCGCATCGCGCTGTTCGACCGTTGCAAGGAACGTCTTGGCCTTGTTGACATCGTTGTATTCCGGATAGCGCAGCATATTGCGCGCGCCGGATAACTCGACCATGCTCGTTCCCGACTGAGAACTTTCATCCACACGGGCAAGCAGCGTTTTGAGAAAATCGCCTCTGAGATGCAGTTCCCGTGCAATCTCGTCGGTCAGCCGTTCCGCAACCGTTGTCATCCTGCAGTTGTAGCAGCGCTGCGTGATTGTCCGCGACAGGTTTTCGAGTTCATCCGGCGTCATATCCGCCGGAATGTCGATCACCGCGTCCCGCGCTACGCCGGCATCCGTCACAACGACGGCAAGAGCTTTGCCCTCGGAAAGCGGAACAAGCTGCAAATGCCGTAAACGATTCACCGCCATATCCGGCATCATAACCACCGCCGTGTAATGCGTGATCTCGCTGAGCGCCTGTGCCGTTGAACGCAGCACCGATTCAATGCCGTCAATCCGATTGCGATAATAGCTGTTCAGCAACTTCTTTTCGTTGTTGTCCAGCTCTGCGCGTTTGAGCATCTGATCGACGTACAGTCGATACGCTTTGTCGGACGGGATCCGCCCCGCCGAAGTGTGCGGCTGCGCAAGGTATCCGAGCGCTTCCAAATCCGCCATTTCGTTACGGATTGTCGCGGGTGACCAGTTGAGCTCCGCGCTCTGGCGGATGGCCTTGGAGCCGACCGGCGCGGCGGAGAGAATATACTCGTCGATGATGGCGCGCAGGATCTGAAATTTTCGTTGATCCAGTTCCATCATATCTCTCCTTTCCGCATAGGGCCTTTGAATTTAGCACTCTTTTTATTCGAGTGCTAATCATCGTGATAAATGTACCACGATTGGAAAGAACTGTCAAGCAAACAAAACGGCGGGAATGTGAAATCAAAGTGAACTATGCACAAATTGACGGTTGCCGCTGCATTCTGCCAAAATCGGCAAGGAGCCGCATCGTGTCGTTTAGGACCGCAGCAGCTCCCAGTAGTTCGGTTCCCGAAAATCAAGCAAAACGCTGTTCAGCAAGTCCAGTCCCCTTGCGTTCAGACGCAGGGCGTTTGGATCGGATTCATCCCACAGCCCCCGCATACGGTTCTTCTCGATCGCCTCGGGATAGGTTTCAAACAAGCTGCATCCAAAGCGCCGCTCGAACGCTTTTGTGTCGACGCCTGCAGTTTTCCGCAGTCCGAGCATGACGGATTCGAACATCTGTTCAAACGTATTGACGAAAATGCGCTCAGCTTCGGGAATTCTGCCGTGTTCGATCGCTTTCAGATACTGCGGAATACTTTCCGTATCCGCAAAGCGATACCACCTGTTTCCCTCCGGCATCGACGAATGGGATGCGACGCCGAAACCCAGATACGGTTCGTTATTCCAATAAGTCAGATTGTGTCGGCAGGCAAAACCCGGCTTGGCAAAGTTGGAGATTTCATAGCGTGCATATCCGCGTGAAGCAAGATACTCCATCCCCGCATCCTGCATATCCGCAACCGTATCCGCATCGGGAAGCTGCTCCCGCCCGTGCATGACATCGCCGTACAGAGGCGTACCCTCCTCTAAAATCAACGAGTAGGCCGAGAGATGTTCCGGGCCGAGATTGCAGACCGCTTCGAGCGTTTTCAGATAATCTTCCTGTGTCTGTCCCGGCAGGCCATGCATCACATCGACATTGATGTTCCGAAAACCCGCGGTGCGTGCAAAGGAATAAGTATTCAGAAAATCTGCATAGAAATGCACTCTGCCGATCCGTTGTAAAATGGCGTCGTCCGCAGTCTGCAGCCCGATTGAAAGGCGGTTGAAGCCCGCACAACGCAGGGTTTTCAGCGCTTCTTGGGACGTAGTTTTGGGATTGCACTCGATG
>JAUMVL010000095.1 GCA_030530185.1 Clostridia bacterium
ATGAGGGCTATGCCCGAATATGAAATACCACCGGCTATGCCGGTGGATCATTATTTGATATACTTTCCTATGAAAAAATGAATCCGAGTCAGATATGATTTTCGGCACACAAGCAGATAAAATGAAGAACGAAAATGCGTCCCAATTTGGGACACATTTCAAACGGTGATACTTCATCCCAACTTGGGATGAAGTAAAAACTTGGACCATCATGGCCCAGGTTTTATATGGCATCTGCACGCAAGCATTCCCGACAAGGTGCATAAAAAGTCTCGTCAACTTGGCGAGACTTTTTCAATGTGACCTTTTATCGGTTTAAGTACTTGGCTCAACTTGATCACAAGTTTTTGTGCCGGATCGTTGTATCGCGGCAACTTCGTCCCATGATGGGACGTTGTTACGATTCGGAGAAAAATTATTCCCAACTTGGGAATAATTTCCAACTTCCTGCCAACTTGGCAGGAAGTTGATTGTATCGGTGGAACTTCGGCTCAACTTGATCCGAAGTGGAAACTCATCCATTTATTCCAGATCAACTTGTACTGAATTTCCGAATAGATGGATCGATTACCTTCGCGTCAATTTAGCACAAAGCTGTTTGCCTCGGCGAAACTTCGGACCATCTTGGTCCGAAGTTAACCGGCTCGACGTTTCAACTTGTGTTCATCATGAACACAAGTCAGTTTCAAAGAAGATCTCGATTGTCAACTTCCGCCCATGATGGGCAGGAGTTGCGTAGATCACTTCAAGACAACTTGTCCTGCGCGGAACTTCTGGCCATGATGGCCAAAGGTTTGAAAGCACAACGCAGAAGCCTGATCAAGTCGAAGCACGTTCTGCTGCAATAAATTTCTCGACAAGTTGTCGAGATGTGAAAACGTGGGACAAGTTGTCCCGCTTTTCCGACAGGAGCACTTCGTGCCATCTTGGCACGAAGTGAAAGAAGCAAAACTGTAAATTTGAGCCAACTTGGCCCTAATTTCCGACATAGAAAATTCGTGCCAACATGGCACGAATTTTTGAACAGTTAATCATGATGATAGAAGCCGATCCGCGCGTCGGCTTCTTTTCCATTTTGGAGGTGATGACAGGCGCAAAAGAAACGTATCGCACTGCGGTGATGCATGAGTTCAAGTCTCACCGATCGGCTGCAGGAACGGAACAAAACGAATGAAAGGAGGTGAAATACAGGGCAAATACATTTTGTTGCTTTCTCCGAGAAACCGAAGAAAGGAAATGTACGGATGGACAAATTAAAATTTTAGGCCAAATACCGATGCGGGCGCGTGGATTCGGTTCCTTATGCGGACTGTACAGCAATCGAAATCGCAAGGTTAGCCGCGCTTCGGGGAACCGTTTCTGTTCCCGGGAAAAGAGGACAATCGGCACAGTCGATGTCCTTGCAAGCATAGCATTTGGCGTTCCAAATGCGCTTGTCGGGACACCCGAACCCGTATGCCGCCACGGGCGGAGAAAGGATTGTATGGAACGCAGAAGCAGAAACATTCACGTCGGTACCCGGCTGAATGAGGCCGAGTATAAAAAACTAAAAGAATTGGAAAACAGCACCGGGCTCGGCAGCACGACACTTTTACGCAAGCTGATCACGGGTGCGGAACTCAAAGCAAAGCCGACGCCGGAGCTTCGGAACTTACAGCGAAGCATTGACCGGATCGGAAACAATCTGAACCAGATCGCGCATCGGGCAAACGCCGCGGGCGTCCTCGAAAAGAGCGAATGGGACAGGACGAAGACGCTGATGACCGCCCTCAAGGAGGAGATCCAAAAATGGCGATAACGAAGATTCTTGCAAAAAGCATGCGGCTCGACCGGCTGATCGCTTACGTCTGCAATCCCGCAAAAACAAGCGAGCGCGTGTTCGTTTCCTGCATCGGCTGTGAGAGGGAAACGGCTGCGAAAACATGGATGGAGACCAAACGACGGTACGGCAAGACCGACGGCATACAGGCGTATCATCTGATCCAGAGCTTCAGGCCGGACGAGCTCACGCCGGAGCTGGCGCACGAAATCGGAAATCGCTTTGCGGAGGAGTATCTCGACGGCTACGAGGTGATCGTCGGCACCCACACCGACCGGCATCACATTCACAACCACATCATTTTCAACTCGGTTTCCGATCGGGACGGAACCAAATACCATTCGTCCCGGCAAACCTATTTCAATGAGATCCGGACGCTTTCGGATCGGCTTTGCCGCGAATACGGCATTTCGACCGTTGACGAGCCGCAGCGAAAGGCGCTGACGTACATCGAGTGGCGCATGCAAAAATGCGGCGTCAAAACACAGCGCGAGCTGTTCGACCGGGACGCGGAGGAATGCCTGTCTCTGGCAATGGACGTCGGCAGCTTTTACGCGCGGATGGAGGATCGCGGGTACACGGTCCGGCACGGCAGCAAGTACCCGACCTTCCTTCCCTACGGCGGGGAGCGCGCGTACCGCGTGAAGCAAAAGGGAGAGTCCATGACTGAGGACAATCTTGCAGCGTATATCGATGGTGCCATGAGCGATCCGACCTTTGAAGTGATCATGCCGCGGCAGAAGCCGGTGTACGTCCCGCGTGGCAAGATCACGGGCATTCATGCGCTGATCCTTGCATGGATGCACATTCTCGGGCTCATCAACGACGGCGTCAAAACGCAGTATTACGTTTCGCCAAAGGAGCTGAAACGGTTTACACAGTTGAAAGAACAGGAGAAGTATTTGCGGAATCACGGGATCGAAACGGCGGAACAGCTTAAAGATCGTATCGAGACGATCGACGGCGGAATCGCTGCATTGACGAAAAAGCGGACAATTCTGAATGTGAAGAAAAAACGCGAAAAGCCATTGTATGACGCGCTGTGGCTGACCGCGATGTATGCGGATCGGGATACGGAGGCGTTCCCGCTGACTGAGGAAGAACGGAAAAAACTTGAAAAATCCTTTGATATTTTACGAAAAAAGCCCGTCGACATCCTCAACACGGAGCGGAATACGCTGTATGCTGAACTTGCAGAGGTCAACCGCGACATCCGCGCCATCAAAAACGAGCGGCGGCTTTGCGAACGGATTCTTGTGGAAAGTCCGCAGATCGAAAAGCAGCTGCAGCCATATATGACTGCGGAGCGAGAAATGAGAAAGGATTATTTGAACTATGAAAGCGAACGATAACAAGCCGATTTATCACGACGAAGGCAGAGACAAAAGGAACGTAAGAAGGAGAGTTTATGAAGCGAACGGAAGGAATCGGAACGGAGACCCTGCGGGTGCCGGTGCGCGCCCGATATACGATAGAGAAGAAGGGCGGCAGCATGACACGATCGTTTGATTGCGCGGAGCTGACCGTAAAAGAACTGGCAGAGTTTTTGGCAAGAAAATTCGGATTGGACTTAACGGAAAACATAATCACAAAGACAGGAGGTGATGCCGTTTGAAAGCGGCGATCTACACACGGTTCAGTTCCGACAATCAGACGGAAATGAGCACACAGGCGCAGGTTCGGGCGTGTACGGAATTTGCGAACGGAAACGGAATGGACGTTTACCGGATCTATTCCGACGAGGCAATCTCCGGCACGGAGGAAAAGACCAATCAGCGCGCACAGTATCAGGCGATGCTGGCGGACGCCAAGCAGCACCGGTTCGAGGTTCTTCTGATTCACAAGTATGACCGCGTTGCACGGTCGCTCGAAGAACACGTCCGGCTGTCCAAGATGATGGAAAAGGAAAAGATTCCGATCATCGCGGTGGCACAGAACTTCGGACCGAGCATCGAGGGCGACTTTGCCAAGCAGATGATGTGGGTGCTGTCGGAGTATTACAGCAAGAACCTCTCCAAAGAGGTGCGGAAGGGGCATCGCGAGGTTGCATTGAAGGGGCTGCACAACGGCGGCCCCGCCCCTTTCGGGTATCGAATCGAAAATCAGCAGCTCGTGATTGAGCCGAGCGAAGCGATCTATGTGAAAAAGATGTTCGACGCGGCGCTGAACCGCAGAGGGCATACGGGGCTGATCCGCGAGATGAAGGAAGCGGGCGTCCGCGGCAGGAACGGAAAAGAGATCAAGTACACGCAGATCTATGAGATCCTGCGAAACGAGAAGTACGCGGGCATCTATGTGTACTCGGTGGAGGGATGCCGGCACCGCAAGACGCGGCTGGAGACCGCGGGCGCGATCCGGATCGACGGCGCGATCCCGGCGATCGTAGACAAAAATACATTCTATGAGGTGCAGAAAATCATGGACATGAGAAAGCAAAACGGAAGAAAGCAGAACGAATATCTCTGCAGCGGGCTGGTCTACTGCAAGTGCGGCGCAAAGATGCACATCCATCGCGCGCCGGATCGAAAGGGCGGCAAGTACGTCTACTACGCCTGCAGCGCCAACTGCGGCGCGCCGACGGTGCGCGAGGAGGTGCTCGTCAAGGCGGTGACGGATTATCTCAAGGAGCTGCTGTCCGACGCAATGCAGCTCAAGATCGCGCATTTTCTTCGCTCCTATCGCGATCACAAAAAGGATTGCAAGGCAACCTACACAGCGGTCGTGAAAAAGCAGATTGCGGCGAAGCAGACCGAATACGACAATCTGGTGAAAAACCTGTCCACGGCGACGTTTGCGCCGGAGATCATTCAGGATCTGAACAACCGCATGAAAGCGCTTAAGGCGGAGATCGAGGCCTTGGCGACTGCCGAGCCGCCGGAGGAGTATTCGATGAACACGATTCTCGAATGGCTGAAGGCGATCAAGTCTGCGCCGGACCGCCGTGCGGTGCATCTGCTCGTCGATCGGATCGAGGTCGATTCGGATAAAGAAAAAACAAACGTCAACGTGATTTCCACATTGACGCCTGTTGGAGAATTGGTAGCGGCGACGGATACGGCATCCTTTCGGATTGCAACGACAGCGGAAAGGATGCCGAGAACTTCGCTCTGCTTCGTTACCGAACGGACGCTTTGCGCCCGTTCTCGCTGTCCCGTCACGACCAAACAAAAAGACCACCCATCGGTGGTCTTTTGTTTGGTAGCGGCGATCCGATTCGAACGGATGACAGATCGGGTATGAACCGATTACTCTGGCCAACTGAGTTACGCCGCCACAGCGACAATTATTATAGCCGAGATCGGTGGGAATGTCAAGCGAAAATTGACCGAATCGGGCAAAATGTTTTCGGCTTACTTTGCTTCGTCCTTGGAAAGGCGGATTGCGGCAAGGAATCCGCCGATCAGGCAAATCAGCCCGATTACGACCGTATACCAATGCATGCTTTGGAGGAACGTTTCGTTCAGCAGCGAGGATTTCATGAAGATCGCAAACGGCGAGGAAAGCATCAGGCCGATGATCGCATAATAGGTCGGTGTGGGGTACTGATCGAGCAGCCACTTAACGAGCTTCGACACGATCAGAAGCCCGAGCACAACGCCGATCGCGAACGGGATGAGCACGAGCAGGTGCTGCGGCAGCGCGGCAAACTGGAACGTTAACAGCGCAATGATCGCGCCCTTCAGATGCGACATGACGCTGTTGTAAAATCCCAGCACCAGCAGCACCATCGAGCCCGAAATGCCCGGGACGATCATCGTTCCGGCCGCGATAAAACCAAGTGCCGCTGCCAAAAGCGCCGAGATCAATCCGTTGTTCAGCGTATCGATTGCGCGGTAGACCGTATAGGACGTGCCGCCGATCGAAACGGTGCTGTCGCCGGTACGAACCAGCTGCACGGGTTCTTCGTTCCAATTTACGTCGTCGAGCGAGTCGTATTCCAGGATGACGCCGTCACTGATGTCAGCGCGCATGCCGGCAAGGCCGCTTTCGCCGGATTTGATCTTTAAGACCGGCATAGAAGAATCGTTCTTTTTGACCGTAATCTGCTCCGCATCGGAGGGCGCGCTGCCTTCGAACAGGACGACGCGGTCGTTCAGCATCAGCTGATCCTCTGCGGTCAGCCGCTCGAAATCCTCGGTCGTGCGGTTGTTCAGAAGCGGCAGGGCGACCATCAGCGCAATCATGACGGCTGACAGGAGGAAATAGGAGGGCGCAACGCGCTTCACGCCGATCTGGCCGCGAATCTCTTTGACCAGCATCGGCAGTGAACCGAGAATCAGACCGCAGAATGCGAGGATCGTATACAGCTCGTAATTGGCAAGCAGCCAGGTAATTACAAACGACAGCACGGCGACGCCGAGTACGATGCCGATCGCGTAGGGGATCAGCTTGAGGATCGCCGCATTACGAACCTCTTTCTTTTTACTGGTAATGGAGACGGCGTCCTCGTAAACGCCGATGGTCAGCAGCATGCTGCCGCCGGAAACGCCGGGAATCACGATCGCCAAACCGACGAGCGTGCCCTTCAAAACAGCGATGATCCAATTCAGAATAACTTGCGGTGTAAACTTCTGTTTCATATTCTCCATTTTACGGTAAAAAATAGATTTCGTCAATTGAATTGTCCTTTATTCAAATTTTAATCACATTTTATCGCAATGTTTCCTCATTTTTGACATATCCATTTCATAATTAGCGGATAATATAGGAAACGATCCAAGAAAAAACCCGAGCCAAGGAGGTGCGGTTCATGGAATAT
>JAUMVL010000096.1 GCA_030530185.1 Clostridia bacterium
TCGGTCCGAAAGTCCACAACCGTATCCACCGCATTCTTCAACCATTGCAAATCCGCCCTGCTTGCAAAGAACAAATGCCCGCTGCGCAGCAGTCTGCCGCGCCGAATCATTCGACCGTCCGCGGTTTTCATCCCGCCGAGATCGCGCGTATTGGGCAAGCATTCCAAACTCAATTTTGTACCAATGTTCATAGCTGTCCCCCATGTTTTCGCTTTGACTGGCACGATGCACCGCTGTGCAGCGACAAAGCAGGTAATCGGTTTCTTCTATTATTATCATAAAAGATCCCTTGCTAAAAAGCAATTCTTTTTCCGGAAGGCATAAAAAAAGAAGCCGCAACGGCTTCTGAAACTCAATAGCGCAATTCGGAAATCAGATCTTCAAACGGAACCTTCTTATCCTCCACAACGGGTTGTTCGGCAGCCTCGATGCGGGATTTCGTTTGCTCTTCCATCGTCCCATCTCCCCTCTTTGTTCTCCTTCATCATACGCTCGAACGGAGTTTCCGTCAATCGATTTGGATGATCGTTAACGAAATGTTAATCCCCCGTTCATGGATGCATTTTCCCCGAAGATTTTGTGTAAATATGCATGATGCCTCCCTATATCTTGTTTCGCTATTCACATAGGAGCGGTTTTTAGGCTGCCGGCTTAAAGCCGTGAACAGTGTGCAAAACGCCCTGAAAAATCGTATATTTTTGAAATTGTCGTGCGGCACATTGACCCCGCCCGACGCGCGTGTTATGATACTATCAGACCGGCATTTTACACATCTCTTACAAGGACGGTATTGCAATGAACCATTTGACGGAGAACATTCACCATGTCACATTGGATGGTGAATCCCTGCAAATCGAACAAGTTGTCGCGGTCGCACGCTTCGGTGCAACCGTATCTCTGTCCCCTTCGACCTATGAAGCCATCGACGCCTCGCGTGCACTCGTCGAACGCATTGTCCGCGAAGGCCGCACCGTATACGGCATCTCGACGGGGTTCGGAGAGTTTTCCAAAATCACAATCGGCAGCGACAAGAGTGCAGAGCTGCAGGAAAATCTGATTTTAAGCCACTGTGTTGCGGTCGGCACGCCGCTGCCCGAGGAGACCGTTCGGGCCATGATGCTGCTCCGTGCCAATGCGCTTTCCAAAGGCTATTCGGGCATCCGGCGCGAGCTGATCGAGGCGCTGATTGCGATGCTGAACAAGGGCGTGCACCCGATCGTGCCCGAACAGGGCTCGCTCGGTGCGAGCGGCGATCTGGCTCCGCTGTCACACATGGCGCTCGTACTGCTGGGTAAAGGCGAAGCGATCTATCGCGGCGAACGCCTGCCCGGCGCGGAGGCGATGAGACGCGCCGGGATTCCGGTGTTTCATCTGCTTGCCAAGGAGGGCCTTGCGCTGATCAACGGCACGCAGTGCATGACGGCGATCGGCACGCTCGCCTGGTATGATCTGAATCGCGCAACCGAGATTGCGGACATTACGGCATCGCTGACGATGCAGGCGCTGACCTGCCTGCTCTCGGCATTCGACCCGCGCATCCATGCGGTACGCCCGCACGGCGGGCAAAGCCTTGTTGCCAACAACATCCGGCTTTTGAGCGAAAACAGTCCGTCGATGGAACGTAACCGGACGCTTCGCGTGCAGGATGCCTATGCGATCCGCTGCATCCCGCAGGTGCATGGCGCGGTGCGCGACGCGCTGCACCATGTGCGTCACGTATTTGAAACCGAAATGAACTCCGTCACCGACAACCCGATCCTGTTTCTCGACGACGAAAGCGTGCTCTCGGGCGGCAATTTCCACGGCGAACCGGTTGCGCTCGTGATGGACTACCTGTCCATCGCCGCGGCGGAGCTGGCTTCGATCTCCGAACGCCGGCTCGAGCGCATGGTGAACCCGACGCTGTCCAACGGCCTGCCCGCCTTCTTGGCTCCGGATGGCGGCATCAACTCCGGCTACATGATCTGCCAGTATTCGGCGGCGTCGCTCGTTTCGGAAAACAAGGTGTATGCGCATCCGGCAAGCGTCGATTCGATCCCGTCCTCTGCCAATCAGGAGGACCATGTTTCAATGGGAACGACCGCTGCACGCAACTGCCGCCGCATCGTTGAAAACCTGTACTCCGTCCTCGCGTTCGAGCTGATGGCAGCGGTACAGGGAATCGACCTCAGAAAAACGTGCGAGCTCAGCCCCGCGCAGCAGGTTGTTTATGACAAGGTGCGCGCCGTCGTTCCGTTCTATGCCAAGGATGAAGAGATCCGACCGCACGTTGCCGCAATCAACAAGCTCATTCGTAACACCGAGATTGAAAACACCGTGAAGCAGATGCTTCCCGATTTTCACTAACCTTCAGTCGGGCAGCAGATTGTTCGACCGGGGTTTTCAGACCTGTTTAACGATCCACAAAGGAGGACTCTATGGACTGTGTATTAAAGCTTGACCGACTCCCCGATCCGAAACCGTTTGAACAAGGCATTCGCCGCGCGCCGAGACGCGATTCGCACCTTTCGATCCGTGACATGGAGCTTGCGCTGAAAAATGCGCTTCGCTATATTCCCGAGCGCTTTCATGCCGAGCTTGCGCCGGAGTTCATGGAAGAGCTCAAAAACCGCGGCCGCATCTACGGCTACCGCTTCCGTCCGGAAGGACGCATCTACGGAAGGCCGATCGACACTTATGAAGGAAAATGCATCGAGGGCAAGGCGTTTCAGGTGATGATCGACAACAACCTCGACTTTGAGGTGGCGCTCTATCCGTATGAGTTGGTTACCTATGGAGAGACCGGCCAGGTTTGCCAGAACTGGATGCAGTACCTTCTGATCAAGCAGTATCTGAAAGAACTGACCGATACGCAGACGCTCGTGATCGAATCCGGTCACCCGCTCGGCGTATTCCGCTCGCACAAAAATGCGCCGCGCGTGATTTTGACCAACGGCTTGATGGTCGGTCTTTTTGACAAACCGGAAGAATTCAACCGTGCCGCAGCGCTTGGCGTTGCCAATTATGGACAAATGACCGCGGGCGGTTGGATGTACATCGGCCCGCAGGGCATTGTGCACGGCACGTTCAACACGCTCTTAAACGCAGGACGACTGAAGCTCGGCATTCCGAAGGACAAGGATCTCGCCGGACGGCTGTTCGTGTCTGCGGGACTCGGCGGCATGAGCGGCGCGCAGGGCAAGGCGGCGGAGATTGCCGGTGCGGCCGCGATCATTGCCGAGGTGGACGCCTCTCGCATCGATACTCGCTATCGACAGGGCTGGGTCAGCCGCGTCAGCGACGATCTTGCCGAATGCGTCGCATGGGCCAAGGAGGCACAGCAGGCGCATGCGCCGCTTGCGATTGCGTATCACGGAAACGTCGTCGATCTTTTGCACTACCTGATCGAAAACGACGTGCACGTTGATCTTTTGAGCGATCAGACTTCGTGCCATGCTGTCTACGAGGGCGGCTACTGCCCCGTCGGTCTGACGTTTGAACAGCGTACCAAGCTGCTTGCCGAGGATCCCGAAGCGTTCCGCAAAGCGGTCAACGCTTCCTTAAAACAGCATATTGCTGCGATCGATGCGCTGTCAAAGCGCGGCACCTACTTTTTCGACTACGGCAACAGCTTTCTCAAGGCCGTTTACGACGCGGGTGTAACCGCAATCTGCAAGAACGGCGAAAACGAAAAGGACGGTTTCGTTTACCCGTCCTATGTGGAGGATATCTTGGGACCGCAGCTGTTCGATTACGGCTATGGACCGTTCCGCTGGGTGTGTCTATCCGGCAAGCCCGAGGATCTCGATAAAACCGACCTTGCCGCAATGAGCTGCATCGACCCGACGCGCCGCTACCAGGACCGCGACAACTGGGTCTGGGTGCGCGACGCGAAGAAAAACAAGATGGTCGTCGGCACGCAGGCGCGCATCCTGTATCAGGATGCGATGGGCCGGCTGAAGATCGCGCTGAAATTCAACGAGATGGTCCGCAACGGCGAAATCGGTCCTGTCATGCTCGGACGGGACCACCACGATACGGGCGGTACGGATTCCCCGTTCCGTGAAACGAGCAACATTAAAGACGGATCGAACATCATGGCCGATATGGCGGTACAATGCTTTGCCGGAAACGCGGCGCGCGGCATGAGCCTGATTGCGCTGCACAACGGAGGCGGCGTCGGCATCGGCAAGGCAGTCAACGGCGGCTTCGGCATGGTGCTCGACGGCAGTGAACGCGTCGACACGATCCTGAAATCTGCGATGCCGTGGGACACAATGGGCGGCGTTGCACGGCGCGCATGGGCACGAAATGAAAACGCGATCGAAACGATCCTTGCCTACAATCGTGACAACGAGGGCACCGATTGCATCACGGTCCCGCATCTTGCAGACGACGCGCTGATTCACGCTGTCGTCGAGAACGCCTGGAAGGAGTAACGCTATGGCACAATTGATGGAATGTATCCCCAACATCAGCGAAGGCCGCCGCACGGAGGTCATCGAGGCGGTTGCGAACGCCGTTCGCTCGGTTCCGGGCGTGACGCTGATTGACTACTCCTCTGACGCGAGCCACAACCGCTCGGTGTTCACCTTCTTGGGCGAACCGGATTCCGTAGCCGAAGCGGCATTTCGGCTTGCCAGAGCCGCGGTGGAGCACATTGACCTGCGCGTCCACCAGGGCGAACATCCGCGCATGGGCGCGGTGGACGTGATCCCATTCGTCCCGGTGCGCGGCATGGAGATGGAGGAATGCGTAACGCGGTCCAAAGCGCTCGGCAAACGCCTTTCGGACGAACTGGATCTTCCGGTTTTTCTGTATGAGGAGAGCGCATCCGCGCCGCATCGCAAGAACCTTGCTGCGATCCGCAAAGGACAGTTCGAGGGTATGGCCGAAAAAGTGCTGCAGGCGGAATGGCACCCCGACTTTGGCGGCAACCGCATTCATCCAAGCGCGGGCGTCGTCGCCGTCGGCGCCCGGCAGCCGCTGATTGCGTTCAATATCAACCTCGATACGCCGGATGTGTCGATCGCAAGCAGAATTGCAAAGATCATCCGCGAATCAAGCGGTGGGCTCAAGGCCGTCAAGGCGCTCGGCGTGATGCTCGAGGAGCGCAACCTTGCACAAGTCTCGATCAATATGTGCGACTTTCATCAGACGCCGCTGTATCGTGTGCTGGAGCTCGTTCGGTTCGAAGCCGCGCGCTATGGGGTTCACGTCGTCGGCACAGAAATCATCGGTCTCAGCCCGATGGAGGCGCTGATTGACTCCGCAAGCTACTATTTGCAGCTTGAAGCGTTCGATCAAAAGCGACAGGTTTTGGAGAATCAATTGCTGTGAAACGGATCTTTACCAACATTGGCGAGCTTGCTACGTCCCAAGGCCGTACCGCGCTTTGCGGCAAAGCACAGGGCAATATAAAGCGGCTGCAAAGCGCATGGATCCTTGAAAAAAACTGCATGATCGACTCCGTCGGCACGGGGTCGCCTCCTGCTGCGGATAAGGTCATCGACTGCGGCGGCAAGCTTGTCACGCCGGGACTGGTCGATTGTCATACGCATCTGGTGTTCGGCGGCTGGCGTGAAAAAGAGCTTGCAATGAAGCTTGCCGGGAAGTCGTATCTGGAGATTCTTGCAGCCGGCGGCGGAATTCTTTCCACCGTGCGCGAAACGAGAGCAGCAAGCGAGGACGCCCTTTATGAAAAAGCATCCCGTCTCCTCTCGGAGGCCATGTCTTACGGCACGACCGCGATGGAGATCAAAAGCGGCTACGGGCTGGACCTGTCTACAGAGCAGAAACAGCTGCGCGTTATAAAACGGTTGAAGGAACAGAATTCCGACCTTGCCGCGACCTTCCTTGGCGCACACGCCTTCCCGCCCGAGATGGAACGCGAAGCATACATGGACTTTCTTTGCGAAACGGCGATCCCCGCAATTGCTGCCGATGGCTTGGCGGAATACTGCGATGTCTTTTGCGATGAAGGTGTATTTACGGCGGCACAGGCCGAACGGATTTTGCTTTGCGGCAAACGCTTTGGTCTCATACCCAAGCTGCATGCGGATGAGATTCGGGAAATCGGTGGCACGGAGACCGCTGCAAAAGTCGGCGCGATCAGCTGCGATCACCTCAGCGAAACCGGCGTGGCCGGCATCCGCGCGCTCAAAGACGGCGGTGTGATCGCGGTCATGCTCCCCGCCACATCGTTTTATCTGCAAAAGCCGTATGGAAACTTTCGCGGCATGATCGACGCAGGCGTGCCCGTTGCCGTTGCGACCGATATGAACCCCGGTTCGACGCCGAATCTTTCGCTTCCGTTCGCCATGACCGCCGCTTGCCTATACGGACGGCTGACGCCCGAGGAGGTGCTCACTGCGGCAACGCTGAACGGCGCGGCCGCTATCGGAATGGCGAACCGGCTCGGCACGCTCGAATCGGGCAAGCAGGCCGACCTGGTCGTATGGGATGCGGACAATCTCGAACAATTGATTTATCGCTACGGAACGAACCGTACGCTGCGCGTCTACAAGCGCGGCGTGTGTCAATTTGGAAAGGAGCGCGTATGAACCGTCTGACGGAACTCGATGTCAAAACCTT
>JAUMVL010000097.1 GCA_030530185.1 Clostridia bacterium
TTCTACGACAGGGGGCTCTTTTTTCCAATGTCCGTTTTTCAGGGGTTAGTCCACAGGTGTTCGACGGAGTGTTTATTTCCGACGACGTCGGCTGTGAAAAGCCATCCATCGCGTATTTCCGTCACGTGCTCGATGCCATCGGCTGCGCGCCCGCAGAATGTATGGTGATCGGGGATTCACTGACCAGCGATATTCGCGGCGCAAACAACATGGGAATTCCGTGCATCTGGTTCAATCCGACGCATCAGCCGATCCGAGAACCGCTCCATGCGGACTTTATCATCGAGGATCTGAAGGAAGTCGCAACCATTTTGGGCTGTCCGCTGTCTGAAACGGATGATTCCGCAAATCGCGCTTGACGGCAGCGAAAAAGGTGCATAGAATATAAGAAAAGGTCGAATGAGGCGGCGGGATGAGCGTGTTCTCCAAGAACAAACGAGTAGATGTCGATATGACGGTAGGCAGTATCTTCCGTCATATTTTGATGTTCGCGCTGCCTCTGTTGATCGGCAATTTGTTCCAACAGCTCTACAACATGGTTGACACCTGGGTCGTCGGAAACTTTGTGAGCAACGAAGCGTTTTCGGCGGTCGGCACCGTGGGCCCGATCGTAAACATGCTGATCGGATTCTTTGCCGGGCTGTCAAGCGGCGCCGGCGTCGTGATTTCGCAAAACTACGGAGCCGGAAAGCCGGACAAGGTGCAGGATGCCGTGCACACCGCCATGCTGATGACGCTGCTTCTCGGGGTCGTGCTGACCTTTGTTGGAATCGCATTCGTTCCGCTCGCCGTCCGGCTTGCCAACACGCCGGACGAGGTTGCTCCGCTGTCGCGGCTGTATCTGACGATCTACTTTTCCGGCATTATAGGTCTGCTCATCTACAACATGGGCGCCGGCATCTTCCGGGCGATCGGCAACTCGCTGCTTCCGTTCCTGTTTCTTGTCGTCAGCGCTCTGCTCAACACCGGACTGGATTTGCTGTTTGTTCTGAAGCTCGGCATGGGCGTCGATGGGGTCGCGTATGCAACGATCATCGCACAAGGCGTTTCGGCAGTGTTGATTGTCGTCATGCTGCTGCGCACGCCGTCGTGCGCACGCTTGCACGTGACGAAGCTGAAAATTCATTGGCCGATTCTCGGCAAAATCTTTTTGATCGGCATCCCCGCTGCGCTGCAAATGGCAATCACAGCTTTTTCAAACATCTTTGTAATGGGGTACATCAACCACTTCGGCAAACACGCGATGTCCGGCTGGACAGCGTATGCCAAGGTTGATCAGCTGCTGTTTTTGCCGATGCAGTCGATCGCCCTTGCCTCAACGACCTTTGTCGGGCAGAACCTCGGTGCGAACCAGATTGATCGCGCCAAGAAGGGCGTGCGCACGGCATTGCTGCTTGCTTTCACCTCAACGGTGCTCCTTTCGATTCCGGTCATGTACTTCGCACCGCCGATCGTGGAATTCTTCAACAGTACACCCGAGGTCGTCGAGTTCGGCTCCCTGTTCCTACGTCATATCACGCCGTTTTATGTACTGTGCTGCGTCAATCAGGTCTATGCCTCCGCGCTGCGCGGCTCCGGCAATTCCCGCGCCCCTATGGTGATTATGCTTTCTTCATTCGTTGTGTTCCGCCAAATTTATCTCTACATCATGGCGAACTTCATTTCCAATACGATCCTTCCCATCGCCTTTTCCTACCCCGCGGGTTGGCTTGTATGCAGCCTTGCAACACTGATCTACTATCGCATTGTTCCGCTCGACCGACATAAGGTTGTGGCGTAAGGCAACCGCAATTCAATGCAAAAAGCAGCACGGACTCCCCATGCTGCTTTTTCTTTTCGATACCGGTTATTCTACATTCGGCTTGGTGCAATCGGCAAGCTTTTTGCCAAGCTGCGTAAGGCCGGGGACTTCGGGCGTGGATTTGTTGCAGAACGTCATCACCGCATAGACAACGCACAGCACCGTTACGATCACACCAAGAAAGAATACGCCCATCAACACATAAGATGCGAGGTGCGTCAAAAGAATCGTCCAGCACAGCGCGCGATCTTCATCTGAAATCCCCTTGTTTCCAAACAGTTCCAACGCAACCAGCGGAAAGCCGACGCCCGGCAGCCAGCAAAGTCCGAGGCCAATTCTTCGTTTCATGTTTAAGATCGGATTCATACCCATCCCCTCTTTTCCTGATTTGCTTTTATTGTACAAAACGGACGCTGCGCTGTCAACACTTCTCCGTCTTTTTCTTCTGCGGATAGACCAGATTCTTTTTGGGCGGAGCGAATTCCCCCTCAAATGCATAGGAAGCAAACGTTTTTTTCCTGCTTGCGGCCTTCTCGGTAAGCCACTTTGCCGACAGCAGGCAAGCCAGCGCCATCACCGCAGTCACAAGCGACGTCATGATGAAAAACGGGCGCGTCCCGTCCTGCCCGCCGATCGCGATGCCGACGATGCTGAATACAAACAGCAGCAGCATGATTCCCGCGCAGATGTAGAGTCCGATTGCCGATCCGGGCAATCCGGGTTTCTTTTGATTTGCCATACGTTTTTCCTCCGGTTTCGTGGTCATTGTACCATTTTTTCGGAACTGTGGCAACGGGTTTTGCATATTTTTCGGCAGACTGGAAATACTATCCACCGACTAATCCAAAGGAGACCGATATGAAAGCTACGGGAATTGTGCGTCGAATTGATGAGCTTGGGCGACTTGTGATTCCAAAGGAGATCCGCCGCTCGCTGCGCATCCGCGAATCCGACCCGATCGAGATCTACACCGACCGAGATGGAGAAATTATCCTTCGCAAATATGCGCGCATGCGTGAATTGAATGACTTTGCCGCTGTAATGGCACAGGCGCTGAACGGCGCATTCGGCGTATCCGCCGCAATCACCGATACCGAAACCGTCCTCGCTGCATCGGGGCTGAAAAAGAAGCAGCTGCTCGGCGCCGCCTTAAACGATGGATTCATTGCCGCGATTCACAAGCGCCAGAGCCTGTTTTATGACAACAATGCATCCGCGCGTTCGCTCGTTCTGAAGGAACAGACCGAGCCGTTCTTGCAGCTTTGCATGGTTCCGATCACAGCAAGCGGCGATCCCGTCGGCAGCGTCATGCTGCTGACCGACGAGCATCGCGACCGTTTCGCCCTCCCCGAGCTGCAAACGCTGAAAACCGTCGCGCTGTACCTCGGCAAGCTTTTAGAAGAGTAAAAAGGAGAGCTGCACGCCCTCCTTTTTCCTCTTACCTCAATACCGGTCCAAGCTCGGGTTATTGCCGTTGCAGTAGATCAGCACCGCCGACAGGCCGACGCTGATTGAGCTCAGCACCGCCTCGGTCGTCGGTCCGAGATCAATTCCTGAGGTGCCGAGCAGGCTGCTGACGACCGCCTGATACACGCACGCGGCCATTCCGATCCAAAAGATCGGTGATTTCATACGACTTTGCAGATTTACATTCATGTACTTGCTCCTTTCTTACTGTGTCCCGAGGAAATAGCCGACCGCTCCGACAATCACGGCGGTCAGCACCGACAGCATCAACGCATCCCATCGCGCTCCGCTGCGGCCTTCCAGGGTGCGAAGACGCGTTTCGTGATCGGCAGCGTTTTGGGCAACCGTTTCGAGCGTCGTTTCGATGCGCGTCAGCATCTGCATGATCTCGTTCAGGCTTGGATCAGGCATGGCGGATCACCTCCGTATAGCGCGGCTTATTCGTTACATAACCCATTTCCCCGTTCAGATCGATCCGATACCATCCGCTTTCTGCCGTCCCGCACAGCGGATACCGCTCGCCCGTATGAACAATCCGCACGGTCGGATACGCCGTACTGCCGCCGCTTCGCACGCGCACGCTTTTTCCCTTAATGTGCACAACTTCCGATTCTGCCGCAGGATCGGAATCATCGACAAATGCGTTCATCAATCGTCCGAAGCGGTTCCAGTTCCGTTCTTTGAGTTTGGTTTTGACAACGCCTCGATCCCGTCCGATGCTCTCGATCGCATTACCGTCTCCGACATACGCGCCGACGTGCGCGATTTTCTCGCCGTTGTCATAAAACACAAAGTCTCCCGGCTGCAATTCGGACGCGTCGCTCAGCGGCTTACAGCGCGCATACAGCCCCCGTGCAGAGATATCCCGTTCCAGGATATGCAGTGATTTGAGCGCCCAGTGCATCAATCCCGAGCAATCGAATGCACGCAGATTCGTTATTCCTGCCGTTTTGCGCATCCGGTACAACGCGATTGCCCGTGC
Source organism: Clostridia bacterium (assembly GCA_030530185.1). Taxonomy (GTDB): domain Bacteria; phylum Bacillota; class Clostridia; order Christensenellales; family CAG-138; genus UBA3792. Next base: position 4,251 of record JAUMVL010000097.1, read on the forward strand.
CGCATGGTCGGCGCTTGTCTCTTTGCGTTCGATCCACGCCTCCGGATTTGCCATCCCGTCGAGCAGCTCGCCGTTGCCGCCCCAAACGTAAATGCCTCGTCCGACCTCGCCTTCGAGCAGCGCGATCCATTGCGTTACGCTCGCCATAACACACCTCCGCAATTTGTGTTCGGAAATCCCATCGTTTCTCCTTTCCTCCCGACACCCGTAGCATACCATGTTTCTTCCTGTGAAATTTCCCGTTTTTAATTCACAATGTTCACAATTCACGCTTTATGCATTGCATTTCCGTTTCAACTGTGCTATTCTTGGAATACTTTTTATGAGGTGAAAACGATGAGGGAATTTGCAAGAGCTTTGAAATTTGTCCTGTTCTCGATCAGTGCCGGACTGATCCAAATCCTTTCCTTTACGCTGCTGAACGAGCTGTGCCATCTGCCCTATTGGATCAGCTATCTTGTCGCACTCGTCCTGTCGGTACTGTGGAACTTCACGTTGAATCGCAAATTCACGTTCCGCTCGGCGAACAACGTTCCGGTCGCGATGGCAAAGGTCGCCGCATACTATGCCGTTTTCACTCCGCTGTCGACGCTGCTTGGACAGTGGCTGACCGATTCTCTCGGTTGGAACGAATATCTTGTGACCGGAATCAATATGGTTCTGAACTTTGTCACCGAATTCCTGTATCAACGATTCGTCGTATTCGGAAAGTCGATCGACTCCGCCGTGCAAAAAGAAGCGGAGACTTCCTCATCCTCCGAAAATAATATATAAAATCTATTGACAAATCCGGGGTTCTACGATATAACGGAACACAAGATAGAGGCGCACTGAAGAAGAGTACTTTGTCCCCACAGGCTGCCAAAGCCGCAAAGGAAAGGCGACGGTGCCGAAGCGGCTGAAGCGGCAAGCAGCCGGCTGACGGTTCGGAGAACATCCGCCCCGTTGTCGCAGCGATGCGGAGCGCTATCCGACCGGAGAAATCCTACGGGCGGCGTTTTGCCGTCCGTTTTTTATTTCATCTCAAGTGGAGGATAAAATGAACGAATCCTTTCTTTGCAGCAATCTTTCCAAAAGAAACGGGCATCTGCTCTTTGCCGGGCAGGATACTTCCATGCTTGCAAGTAACTACGGCACGCCGCTGTATCTGATGGACGAGGATCGCATTCGCGACCGCTGCCGTATCTACCGGAACGCTGTAAAGCAAGCATTCGGAACCGGGCATGTGCTCTATGCTTCCAAGGCAGCATGCTTTACGCAGATGCTTCGCATTATGCGGGACGAAGCCATGTGTCTTGACGTTGTTTCCCGCGGCGAGCTCTATACTGCGCTCTGCGCACAATTCCCGATGGCGCGCGTATACTTCCATTCCAGCAACAAAACCGACGCGGACATTGCCTTTGCCATCGACTGCGGCGTCGGATACTTCGTCGTGGACAATTTGGAAGAGCTTGCCGCCGTGGATCGGATCGCCGGCGAAAAAGGAACGGTGCAGCCGATCCTTCTGCGGCTGACGCCTGGCATTGATCCGCATACGTTTGCCGCTGTTGCGACCGGAAACGCGGACTCAAAATTCGGAATTCCGATCGAGAACGGGCAGGGAGCGGCGGCTGCGCGACTGGCGCTGCAAAAGAAGCATGTACGTCTATGCGGATTTCATTGTCACGTCGGCTCGCAAGTGTTTGACAGCGAGGTATTCTATCGAAGCGCAGACGTGATGCTTGACTTTATTGCGTCTTTCCGGCAATCGACCGGGTATTTGCCCGATCAGCTGGACCTCGGCGGCGGCTACGGTGTGCGCTATACTTTGGATCAGCCCGAGCTGGACCTTGCAAGCAACATTGCCTCCGTCGGCACATACCTTCGAAATGCATGCAGCAAACGCAATTTACCCATGCCGGAGATCGGTCTCGAGCCTGGGCGCAGCATTGTTGCCGATGCAGGGCTGACGCTGTACACAGTCGGCACGGTCAAACGGATCCCGGAAATTGTCAACTACGTTTCGGTGGACGGCGGCATGGCCGACAATATCCGATATGCACTCTATCGCGCGCCATATACCGTGCTGCCGGCAAATAAAATGGAGGAGCCGAGAACCCTGCTTGCAACGGTTGTAGGACGATGCTGCGAAAGCGACGATGTGATTCAGCCGGACGTTCTTCTGCCCGATTCCATGCAGCGCGGCGATCTGCTTGCCGTCTGCACGACCGGCGCCTATCATTACTCGATGGC
>JAUMVL010000098.1 GCA_030530185.1 Clostridia bacterium
GCGCGAAGAACGAATACTGGGTGTTCACCAAGGGCGGCGAATGGGTCACGACCGGCGTGGATTCCACCCCGATTGCGGACGGCGAATCCTATGAATGGTCGATCTACGGCGCAGAGGCCGATCCCTCTGCCGACAAGACGATCCGCCTGACCGTTACGTTTGACGGCAAGGATGAGATTCTGGACGTCAAGACCGGTGAGGAAACGCTCGGCGCAGCCCTGCTCAAGGAGGGCCTGATCTCCGGTTCGGACAGCGAATACGGTCTGTTCGTGGACACCGTGAATGGGCACTTTGCGGACAGCGCGAAGAACGAATACTGGGTGTTCACCAAGGGCGGCGAATGGGTCACGACCGGTGTGGATTCCACTCCGATCGCGGACGGCGACGCGTTTGAGTGGTACATCTATCAGTAAGCTATGAAATCCCGCTGGCTTTTTGAGCTTTGTTCCCTTGCGCTGTGTACGGCGCTGATTGTCGTGGTCAAAAAGGTGCTGGACGCGATCCCGAATGTGGAAGGCGTCACCTTTTTGATCATCCTCTTTACGCTGTTCTTCGGGTGGAAAACGCTTCTGCCGGTCGTGATCTACATCTTCGAGGAGGGACTCTACTGGGGCTTCGGGTTCTGGTTCCCGTTCTACTGCATCATCTGGCCGTTGCTGGTCGTGCTTGTGCTGCTGTTTCGGCGGCTTCTCAAAACGAGCGCGATCGGCTGGGCGCTGTTTTCGGGATTGTTCGTGCTTGTCTTTGACGGCGTGTATGCCTTGACCATGTATCCGATGGGCGGCTGGAAAATCGTGTGGGCCACGATCGTCAGCGGCGTCGGGTTCGGCGTTGTGCATATGATCGCAAACTTTCTGATCTGTCTCGCTTTGTTTACGCCGCTGTATCGGGTCATGGAACGATTGACAAAGCCGGTTTTCGATCCTATAATAAAGGAAGAAAGCACCAGCGAAAGGGGATCGAATGCATGAAAAAACTCGTAATCGCGCTCGGTGGAAACGCGCTTGGCAATACCCCGTATGAACAGCTTCGGCTGGTTCAACAGACCGCAAAGCCGATTGTCGATCTGATCGAGGCCGGTAACGCGGTCGTCATCGCACACGGCAACGGGCCGCAGGTCGGTATGATCAACCTCGCCATGTCCACGGCGGCGAACGCCAAGGCGATCAAGTCGGACATGCCGTTCCCCGAGTGCGGCGCGATGAGCCAGGGCTACATCGGCTATCATCTGCAGAACAGCATCCAAAACGAGCTTGCCGCACGCGGTATGCACAAATCCGTTGCAACGGTCGTGACACAGGTGCTGGTGGACGAAGCGGATCCGGCGTTTTCGCACCCGACCAAGCCGATCGGCGCGTTCTATTCCAAGGAGGAGGCCGAAGCCATCGCCGCCGAAAAGGGCTACACGATGGTCGAGGATGCGGGTAGAGGCTACCGGCAGGTCGTTCCGAGTCCGAAGCCGATCAACGTTGTCGAAAAGGATATGGTCAATACGCTGATCGACGCAGGCCACGTGGTCATCACGGTCGGCGGCGGCGGCATCCCGGTCGTCCGCAAGGACGGAAAGCTCGTGGGCGTTCCGGCGGTTATCGACAAGGACTTTGCGTCCGCCAAGCTTGCCGAGCTGGTCGACGCGGATCAGCTCGTGATTTTGACCGCGGTGGATCGGGTCATGATCCACTACGGCAAGCCGGAGCAGAAAGCGCTGGAGCGCATGACCTGCGCCGAGGCCGAGCAGTACATCCGCGAGGGCCATTTCGCGCCCGGTTCGATGCTGCCCAAGGTGCAGGCGGCCATGTCGTTTGCCCGCACCGGCAAGGAAGCGATCATCGCCTCGCTCGAAAACGCGGCCAAGGCGCTGCGCGGCGAAAGCGGCACGGTGGTCACCAAGTAATGCAAAAAGCTGCTGCAACGCACAGTCGTGAAAGGACTGTGCGTTTTTATAGATCACCGGAAACGGGATCCCTTCTGCATTTGTGATCGGATGAATTGGGGGAGTGCGCTATGGAAGATGCTGTTATTTACATACACGGGATGGGCGGTTGCGCAGAAGAAGCCATCCATTACCGGCCTCTTTTTCCGGATTGCCGGGTAATCGGGTTTGCCTATCAAGCACAGACGCCATGGGAAGCAAAGGAGGAATTCCCGGTCTTCTTTGATTCGGTCGCGCATCGCGCTTCATCGATCACAATCATTGCAAACAGTATCGGCGCTTTCTTTGCGATGGAGGCCTTATCCGATCGGCGGATCGAAAAAGCGTTCTTTCTGTCGCCGATTGTCGATATGGAAAAGCTGATTTGCGATCGCATGCTGCGGGCAAATGTGACCGAAGAAGCGCTTCGGTTAAACGGCGAGCTCACGACGGAATTCGGAGACGTCCTTTCGTGGAAATACCTTTGTTATGTGCGCGAACATCCGATTTGCTGGCCGGTGCCGACCCATATTCTGTACGGTGGAAAGGACCATTTCACATCGCTTGAAACCATGACCGGCTTTGCCGATCGGATCGGCGCAACGCTTACGGTTCTGGAAAACGGGGAACACCGGTTTCACACCGAGGAGCAAATGCTGTTTTTGGATCGTTGGATTGCCTCCATTTTGTAATCCGGCCGGGTATACAAAAAAGCGGGACTGTCGATGGGACTGTCCCGCTTTTTGTTTGGATTGCTTTGCTCAATAGAACGTTGCGACGGGCTGCTCGGGCTGGATCGCCTTGGCCACCTTTTCGACGGTCAGGATCGGGCCTTTTTTGCCGTAGATGTTCGAGACCTTGCCCTCGACGATCGCCCAGCTCTGATGCGGCAGCGATTTGGCCATGCCGTATTTGCAGACGAGCGGGCAATAGCGGATGTCCGCCTCGCAGCAGGTCATGATGTGCCGCCCGCCGAGGAACGTGTCGCTTGGCAGCTTGCGGTTGTTCGCAATCAGCGCCTTGAACCGGACGGTCTTGCCGATGTACGTTTCGGTCTCCTCGACGAGGTCCCGATAGAACAGGGCATAATCTTCGTCCTTGATCTCGACGATCGGCGCGTTCAGGTCGAACGGAAGCGGATCCTCGATGTCGTCCTCCTCGCTTGTGCCGTCGGTGAGGTCATACACGATCTGCGCGCTGCGCGAAACGCCGCGCACAAGCTTGTGCAGATCCATCCGGTCGTCGCTCGGCTCGACGCGGTTGAACACGACAAGCTCGGCGGTGTTCAGCTTGTCCACAACGAGCTGACGCATATTCGCATTGTAAGAGGCGATCGTGCTCGCGTCAATCAGCATCGTTTCCTGCGCGATCCCCCAGTTTTCCGGCAGACGATCGAACAGATCGTTCATCTGCCACATGCCGTTGTATTCGATGATGATGCGCGTCGCCGCCGATTTGCGTTGGAAAAGCGAGAGCTTATCCGGCGTCAGATCGGCCACCGAATCGATGACCTGCGTCGTGACGTGGTCGATCGAATAGCGTGCGGGCACCAGCTCCTCCTCTCCCTCCTCGCAGAGCAGCAGAAGCGTGCGCTGGCCCTCGTTGAACTGCGGGTCCTCGAGCATCGACTGAATGAACGTCGTCTTGCCCGCATCGAGGAAGCCCGTGAACAGAAAAACCGGAAGCATCATGGCGGGTTACTCCGTGAACAGCGCCTTCAGAGCCGATTCGTTCAGCTTCGAACCGATCACGCACAGCCGGCCGATCACGCCCGCAGCGCCCCGACGGATCTCGACCTCGCCCGGGACGTGGTCGAAGTGAATCCATGCGCCCTCGCTTGCGGGAACCACGCCCTTGGCGCGCAGCACGGCGCCGTAGGTCGCTTCGTCGTCGAGCTTGGCGATCTTTGCGGAAAGCTCGTCCTCGGTGAAGCGGTGCATGGTCTCAAGGCCCCAGCTCTGGAAGATCTCATCCGCATCGTGGTCATGATGATGGTGATGATGATGCTCGTGCTCCTCCTCGTCCTCATCGTGATGGTGGTGATGATGCTCGTGCTCCTCCTCATCCTCATCGTCATCGTCGTCGTGGTGGTGTCCGCAGGAGCAGACGCCGTTTTCGTCGTAATGATGATGGTGATGGTGCTCTTTTTCATGCTCGGCGGCCAGCGCAGCAAGGTCGCTGTCGAGCGAGTTGCGGTGCTCCATCGCAGCGAGGATATCGGCGCCGGTCAGCTGATCCCACGGCGCAGCGATCACGACCGCATCCGCATTGTGCTCCTTGATCAGCGCAAGCGCCGCATCGAGCTTATCCTGCGGCAGATCCTGCGTGCGGCTGAGGATGATGCAGCCCGCGGACTCGATCTGATCGTTGAAAAACTCGCCGAAGTTCTTGTGATAGACCTTCGCCTTCTTGGCATCGACGACGGTCACGCAGCCGCCCAGCTGCACGTCGTCGTTCAGAACGGAGCCGATCGCCGCCTTGACATCGGACAGCTTGCCGACGCCGGACGGCTCAATCAGAATATGGTCGGGTGCATACTCGGCAAGCACCTTTTTGAGTGCCTTTGCAAAGTCGCCGACGAGTGTGCAGCAGATGCAGCCCGAGTTCATCTCGGTGATCTGAATGCCGGCATCCTGCAAAAACGCACCGTCGATGCCGATTTCGCCGAACTCGTTCTCAATCAGAACGATCTTCTGTCCCGCATACGCTTCGGCGATCAGTTTCTTGATCAGGGTCGTTTTGCCTGCGCCCAAAAATCCGCTGAATATATCAATCTTTGTCATAACAGTTCCTTTCCCCGGCGTGCAAATTCCGGCTGCTTCGCCCGCGCGCCGCCATTCTCTTTATCCTACCACACTTGCTTGAAAAAGCAAGGGGGCGTCACAAAAAACTCACAATCCAATAGGCTGCCGATCACGGTATCAGACCATTCTCGACAGCCTATATGGGCTCGAATCGTTAATTCTCTTTACGGAAATGCGTTACGGGCGCAGCTCAAGATACAGCGCGCGGTACTGCTTGGCCGAGTTCTCCCACGAAACGTCCTTGTTCATATCGCGCACGACCATCTCGTCCCAGCGCGTGCGATCGGTGAAATACACCGTCTTGGCGCGGTTGATCGCATCGAGCAAAAGACCTGCATCGTAGCGGTCGAACGTGAAGCCGTTGCCCTCGTCCGTGAACTGGTTGTAGGGCTGCACGGTGTCCTTGAGGCCGCCGGTTTCGCGCACGATCGGCACCGTGCCGTAGCGCATCGCAATCAGCTGGGTCAAGCCGCACGGCTCGAACAGCGACGGAACGAGCAGCGCGTCCGCGCCCGCATAGATCAGGTGCGCGCGGCCCTCGTCGTACATGATGTTCGAGCAGACGCTGCCCTTATAGGTGTACTCGAAGCCGCGGAACGAATCCTCGTAACGCGAATCGCCTGTGCCGAGCACGACGACCTGCGTGTTGCCGTCGATCAGCGCGGGCAGGATTGCATTGACAAGATCGAGGCCCTTCTGATCGGTCAGACGCGAGATCAGGCCGATCACGAACTTGTGTTCGTCCTGCTCAAGGCCGAGCTGCCGCTGCAGCGCGAGTTTGTTCTCCTGCTTCTTGGAAAGCACGGTGTCCACGTCGTAGTTGGCCGCCAGCAGCTCATCCGTTGCGGCGTCCCACTGCTCCACGTCGATGCCGTTGACAATGCCGCGAAGCTTATAGGAATGATGCCTTAGATGGCCGTCGAGCCCGTCGCCGTAGAACGGGGTCTGAATCTCGCCCGCATACGTTCCGCTGACCGTCGTAATCATATCGGCATAGGCAAGGCCGGCCTTGAACATGTTCGCGTCGTTGTAGTTCGTCTTGAACACGTCGATATTGAACAGATGCTCCGGCAGACCCGTCCAGTACTTCAGCGTCTGGATGTTGTAAACGCCCTGGAACCGCAGGTTGTGGATCGTCAGGACCGTCTTGGCGCCTGCAAGCTTCGTGGAGGCGAACAACGTTTTGAGATACACCGGCACGAGCGCCGCCTGCCAGTCGTGGCAATGAATGACGTCGGGCGTCCAGTCCATATAGTTCAGGGCAGCCAGCGCCGCCTTGCTGAAATAGCAGAACTTCGGGATATCGTCGATCAGGTTCGTGTAAGGATTGCCGTTCGAGAAAAACTCATCGTTGTCGATGAAGTCATAGACGACACCGTCCCAAACGTATTCCATAATGCCGACGTAGAACGAACGACCGTCTGCGCACAGGTCCATCTGGAACGCGCCGCGATAGATCATCTTCTCCTGCCACTTCTGCGGAATGCAGTGATAGCGCGGCAGAATGACCTTGACGTCGCAGTTCTGCTTGGTCAGCGCGCGCGGCAGCGCGTACATGACGTCGCCGAGACCGCCCGTCTTGACGAACGGATAGCACTCGGACCCGATGAACGCAACCGATCTGCGCGGCTGCGGCAGCTCCTCGGCAGGTTCCGCAGCCGGCTCGGCCGCAGGCTCGACGACGGGCTCCGCCGCTGCCTCAACGGTAGGCTCGACAACCGCTTCCGCGGTCTCAACGACCGGCTC
>JAUMVL010000099.1 GCA_030530185.1 Clostridia bacterium
GTTGAATCATGGGACACATTGAAAACCGCGGAAACGCTGCTGCCGAAGGATCGCTTCTTTCGTATCGGCAAGAGTGCAATCGTGAACCTGCTGGCGATCAAGGTCGTAGACGGTGACACCGTGCAGGTCGGAGACGCCGTGCTTTCAATCGGTCGTGCGCGGAAAAAGGACTTTTGGGCGGCGCTGCAAGCGGCGCTCGGGAGGTAGGCTATGTGGATCGCGCTTTCGGAATATCTGCGCTACACGGTCGAAACGGCGCTCGGCATGAGGATCACTTCGGTCGGATTGGCGAAAAAGCCGCGGTTCTGCGTGTATACCGCTTTGCTTGCTGCATGCAAGGCGATGCTGTGCGTCCTGCTCGCCGTGCTGCCCGGCGTACCGTCCGCGATTGTGTATCTGCTCTTAACCGTCGCAGCAATGGCATTTGTGACGGTTTCGTATGCGGGAAATTGGAAAAACAAGCTGTTTTCATGCATGACCGGCGTCATGCTGCGGATGCTCGGCAAAAAGCTGCATCATATTCTTGTCGCGCTGCTCGCCTCACCGCTGCTCGAAAAGGGACAGCCGCTCCGGTATGTCGTCTATTACGGTTTGCTGCTGCTTGTATATCTCGGCGCAGCAACGTTGTTTGCAAAGGTCAATCGAAGTTTTAAAACGGTACGCTTCCACGGCGCAATGGTCGGCGCCTATGCGGCGGCACTGCTGCTGAATCTTCTGCTCGGCACACTCGAGCCGGTGCTTCTGCCGCTCGGGACACGATATTACGCGCTGCTGCTGGTCTGCGAAGCGGTATACTATCTGCTGCTCCTTGCCGTACAGCTGATTTTGATCCGCTCGGTGCGGGCGGAGGTGGACGCAGAGCTGACGCAAAAGCTGTGGGCGCAGGATAAGCGGCAGTATGAACAGCGCCGCGAAACGATCGAGGCGATCAACATCAAGTGCCACGACCTTCGGCATCATATTCGTGAAATCCAAAACGGCGCGGGCGAACAGTATGCGGCGGATGTTGCGGCGCTCGTTTCGATCTATGACGCCGGCGTGCAGACCGGCAGCGAAACGCTCGATGTGATCCTTTCCGATAAGCGCTTGCTGTGCGAAACAAAGGATATCCCGTTTACCGTGATGGCGGACGGGGCGCGGCTTGCGTTCATGGAGCCGTCCGACCTTTATGCGCTGTTCGGCAATCTGATTGACAACGCGATCGAAGCCGAAATGCGGATCGAGGAGCCTGCAGAACGTTTTATTTCACTAATCGTTTGCGAAAAATCCGGATGCACGGAAATCTGCGTGGAAAACGCCTGTACCGCCGCGCCGGATCTGTCCGACGGACTGCCCGCCACAAGCAAGGCGGACAAGACGCTGCACGGGTACGGCCTTTTGAGCGTGCGCCGTATCGCCCAAAACTACGGCGGCAGCCTGCGGCTGTCCCACGACGACGGCGTGTTCACCGCTTCCGTGCTGTTCCCGCCGCAATAGCGCTGCATTTCACGAAATCAAATCGACGTTTCACGAGCGCGCCCTTTTTCGGGGCGTGCTTTTTTGCTATAACGAAAGCAGAAGCGGGCGATATTGCCCATATAGGAGGGTTTACATGAAAAAACAGATCGTAGTGCTGCTGTGCTTCTGCATGGCACTGTCTCTTCTTACCGTGTGCTGCGGCAAGGCGGAATCGAACAATACCCCTGATGTACCGACCGAAGCACCGACAGACGCTCCTGCCGTAACCGTTCCGACCGACAAGGACGAGGAACTGACGCTTGCCGGCAAATGGGTCTCGGAGGATGAACAGACGGTCGTGCCGCTGACACTGCATCTGTATACCGACGGGACACTTGTATTGGAATGCCATGAGAACAAGGCAGGAACCTGGACGGAGGGCGATGGCAGCACGTACAATATCATGATTGATGAAGAGCCCTATACAATTCTGTATGCGGAAGCGACGAAAATGCACGGCGTTCGCATCCGTGAGCGCATCGGCGAGGAAGAAATCTCAGTGCAGCTCTCCGAAGTAAAGGACACAGGGACGGTCGCAGAGGACAACAACCGCGCGCTGATCGAGCGGCTGGAAAAGAGCTTTGCGTCCGAAACGGTTACGGATATTCCCGCAGGCGCGATCGTGTTTTACGGCGGCTCGAACTTCTCCAAGTGGACCTCGCTCGAACAGGATTTTGCCGGCTATCCCGTTGTGAACCGCTCCATCGGCGGATCGAACGACCCGATCCGGGAGCATTTCTTTGCCGAGCGCGTTGCCGCGCTGCAGCCGTCGATCGTGCTGTATATGTCGAGCTCCAACGACTGGACAAGCGGACAGTCGAAGGAGGATATCATGGCCTATAAGGGGCAGCTGTTTGACGAGATGCATGCCGCCCTCCCCGATACCGTGTTTATTATTCTCTCTGCTACGCCGAACCCGCTGCGGTATTTCGGCGAATACCACGATGGCATGGTCGAGGTGGATGCGTTCACTGAGGGCTATTGCAAAGAACACGAGATGTTTCATTTTCTCAACGTCGTTCCGGCGCTCAGCAAGGATGACGGCGCGGCTTCGAACGATGCGATCTGGCAATCCGACCGGCTGCATCTGAACGAGGACGGCTATGCGATCCTCACAGAGCTTGTACGCGGCGCGATCGACGAAGTCGCGGCGGAGCACGGCATCATGCTCGCAGAATCCCTCGGCATCGAGGAAGACGGCGATGAACAGAAAATGAGCTGGACAAAGGATTGGACGACCTTTGAGACTTTGACAGAGGAGGACTTTTCCGCAAAGGAGATCGCGTATCAGCTGACCGGAACATGGTCGATGGAGGGGGATTATCCGATGACGTTCCATCTGCTGATGAACCTGTATCGGGACGGTTCCTTGCTTGTATATCAGCATAGTCCGACACGCGGCGACTTCCATTACTACGGATATTGGACCGAGCGGGATCTCGAGAAGGGGCATCGCCTTTCGATCACAATGCAGTTTGAAAGCTCAGATACCGGTCTTGTCGAGCACCCGTATACGTATCGCATCTATCCGAACGCAGACGGCGCATATAGCTTCAGTTTCGATTTCAATATTATCCCTGGTGCATATCAGCGCGCAGCGGAGCTGTCCGGCAGCGCGGACGTAAAATATACTGCCGAAGCAGAATTCGCATCCGCTATGGATTTGCAGTAAACTGCTTACTGGTATTATAAGGTTTCTGCGAAGGAGATGCTGAATGCGCATCTGCCGGGAAAGCCGGAACAAGGAAAAACAGGAAATCAATGAATTCAGGGCAGGCGGGACGTCCGATGCGGCGGCTCTTCTGCCTTTATTCAGCACGAAGTCAAGTGCTGCGGCAGGAGATACAGCAGCCGAACCAAAATACAGTAAAAATACAGCAAGTGATAAAAAAGGGCATAATTTTCGGCAAAATGAGTACAAGCAAAAAATGAAAAAGCCCGATATTCTCGGACTTTTTCTTTGGCTCCCCAGGTAAGACTCGAACTTACAACCCTTCGGTTAACAGGGGCCAAAATCGTTATCCAAGATAACGCTGGCAGATAGCCGAAAATACCCTGAAATAGGACGTTTTTACTATCTAAAGCGTTATTTTGTACTGTATCAATCCGCAACAAAAAATCCATTCCATCCAACCCGTGTGATGTGGAAAATGATGTGGTATTTCCGTTTAAAATCGACTCAGATTCGGAGTGTATATACAAAACGGATCGTGCTCCAAATGCCGCAGAGGATTCTTATGGGAAACGCTTTCCTTTGATGAGAAGAATAACCGTAGTCTATATAATACATTTGTTGCCGAATATAGCACAGAATTTTTGCTATAAAGGCAGGAAGCTCTGAGGGCAGAAGGATTGATCAGCCCTTGGAATACAGATCAATGATTTCCTGCGCGACGGTCAGACGGGTGATGCAGCGGTCCATTGCCTGTTTCTCGATGGAACGATGTGCCTCCGTTTCGCTGAGATGCCGATGCTCGATCAACAGCCATTTGGCACGGTTGACGATGCGGATCTCCTTCATTTTCTCATCGACCGACGAGATTTTATGCTCCGATTTCCGCACCAGTTCCCGCGCGCTCGAAAGCCAGCCGATCGCTGTCAGAAACCCGTTTTTGGAGATCGGTTTGGACAGAAGAAACACGCCGTGAGAAATCGCCCGGTCGCTCGATTCCGCGTAAAGATCCGGCGGCAGCAGCAATAACACGACCGTGTTTTTTTGATCGCTCGCATCCAGCGCAAACCGAATGCCCGCATCGTCCGGCAGCGGCGCGTTGACGATGACAAAGTCAAACGACGTTTCGGCAACGGCACGCTTTGCCGCGCTGATATCCGATGCGAATTGCACAGGGGCGCAGCGCGTTTCGGAAAGCAGTTCGGCAGCAGAATCGCGGAACGTTTTCGACGCCGTGACGACCAATACGTGATAGGTTTGCTCCTTCAGTTCCATGCCGACCCTCCTTTCCGTGATTTTGAAATAATTTGTTACCGGCAGCAGTAGATATCCAAAATAGCGGCAGGCAGATGCGCCCGCACGAATGCGCTCTGTGCGGTGATTGAGCGTGCGGCGGCAAGGTTGATCGGGAGACGCTCAAATTTGGCAAGCGTCTCGGCGTCGGCCTTGAACAGGTTCAGATTGGCTTCGGGCGGCGGCACCAGTCGCTTCTGCAGACCGTCCAATGCCGCATAAATCAGCAGCGCAAAGGCAAGATACGGATTGGCAAGAGGATCGGGAGAACGCAGTTCCGCGCGGCGGTATTCTCCGACCGCTGCCGGAATGCGCACAAGCTGCGACCGGTTTTCGTGTGACCAGGACAAATAGCCCGGGGCTTTCTTTTGCCCGAGGCGACGATAGGATCCCTCCGTCGGGTTCAGAAAAATGGTCAGCTCCTTGACATGTGCCAATATGCCCGCTACAAGACCCAGCAACGCGGCATCGTCACTGCGATTGACGGACATATTGATATGAAATCCGTTGCCGGGCAGATCAGGCAGGGGCTTTGGAGAAAAGTCGGCATACAGTCCGTTGCGATGTGCAACGGTCTTTACGATCGTCTGAAACGTCATTGTCTGATCGGCGGCGGTCAGCGGATCGGAATAGCGGAAGTCGATCTCGTTCTGCCCCGGTCCTTCCTCGTGGTGCGAGCTTTCCGTTTGGATCCCCATCTGCTCAAGGGTCAAACAGATCTCCCGACGGATGTTCTCGCCGCGGTCGTCCGGCGCAATATCCATGTATCCCGCATGATCGTAGGGACGCAGCGTCGGTTCGCCTTCTTCATCCAAGGCAAACAGATAAAACTCCTGTTCCGAGCCGAACCGGAAGGAAAAGCCGGCCGCTTCCGCGTCGGCAACCGCCTGCTTCAACAGGCGGCGCGTATCGCATTCAAACGGCGTGCCGTCCGGATAGACGATGCGGCAGAACATTCGCATCACGCGGCCATGTTCCGGCCGCCACGGCAGCGGCATCAGGGTTTCCGGTTCGGGAAACAGCAGCAGATCGGAATGTGCCTCGTCTCCGAAACCCTTGATCGCCGATGCGTCGAACGCGATCCCATGCGTGAACGCGCGAGGCAGCTCCTCCGGCATGATGGAAATATTCTTTTGCCGTCCGAACACGTCGCAAAAGGCAAGACGGATGAATTTGACATCCTCCTCCCGTACATATTGCAGGACTTCTTCTTGGGAATATTGCATAATTCCGCCTCCTATACCATTTCTTCGGGACGAATGATCGCGTCAAAACGGTCTTCTGTCAAAAGACCAAGACGCGCACAGGCTTCGCGCAGCGTAATGTCTTCTTGGAACGCAAGCTGTGCGACGCGAGCGGCATTCTCATAACCGATATGCGGGCTGAGTGCCGTTACAAGCATCAACGAACGATGCAAATTCTCTTGCATGCGGCCGCGATTTGGCCGGATCCCGCAAACACAGAAGGTTCGGAAAGCGTGGATCGAGTCCGTAAGCAGCCGCGCCGATTGGAGAAAGTTGTACGCGCATACCGGCAAAAACACATTCAATTGGAAATTGCCTTGCGACGCCGCAAGGCCGACAGCCACATCGTTTGCCATCACCTGTACCGCGACCATGGTTACCTGCTCGCATTGCGAGGGGTTGACCTTGCCCGGCATGATGGAAGAGCCGGGTTCGTTTGCGGGGATACTGATCTCTCCCAGTCCGCAGCGCGGCCCGGAGGCAAGCCAGCGAATGTCGTTCGCCATCTTCATCAGATCCCCGGCAAGCGACTTCATCGCGCCATGCGCAAAAACCATCTCATCCAGACTGGAGAGCGCATGGAATTTGTTCTTCGCCGCCGCAAACGGCTTTCCGGTCAGCGCGGCGATCTCGGAGACCGCAAGCGCATCAAACCCTTTCGGCGCGTTCAGCCCCGTGCCGACCGCCGTGCCGCCGAGCGCGAGCTCCCAAAGAGGCGGCAGCGAAGCAAGCAGCATGGCTCGATCCTGTGCA
>JAUMVL010000100.1 GCA_030530185.1 Clostridia bacterium
AGCCGTACGCTTATAATCCAAGCCGCCTGCCGTTTTCCGCATGCGCAGATAAGCAAGAACGCCGCGGCCGTCCAGATGCCGCAGACCCGGAGCGGCAATTCTCGACCCATCCAAATCGAACAGGTCAATCTCGGTTTCATAATCAATGCCGCCAATCGCATCCACTACATCAAACGCAGCCTGATAATCCAGTCCGAAATAGTAAGGCACGGATACGCCGCCGAGCCATTCCTCCGCCGCCCGGCAGGTGAGTTCCAGGCCGGCCTTGGGATCCTCCAGTCCGCCGCCCACATTGAAAATACAGTTAAATTTATAAAAGCCGTCATGATCGGGAACATCGGTAAAGATATCCCTTGCAATCGAGATTAAGCTGACCTCATTGGTGTCAAAATTGATCGCTACAATCATATTGGTGTCCGTATGCGGCATGGTTCCGCTGGTCGTTCCGCCGTTCTCATAGGCATCGATTCCAAACAATGCAATATTGACAATGCCGGAAAGGGGCTTGCCCTCTCCCAAAGGATCCGGATCGGCTTCGACCTCTTCCTTGGGCGGAACCGTTGGGATCGGGGTTGTCCCCGGCTTCTCGGCGGGCAGATATTTTTCTACATCAATGATTGGGGTAGGCGCCGGTGTCACGGCGGCAGGTACCAATTGCACTGTTTCAAAATAGCGCTCCGGATGATTCACGATCCCTTGGAAATGAATGGCTCCCACAGTAATCATCGCAAAAACAGCAATGAGGGCAACCAAGACCAGTTGCCGTTTGATCCGTTTGTTTTCTGATCTTTTTATCCAATTCTTTTCCATTACTCAGTTTTGTCTCCTTTCGCGGTTTTTCCTGCTCTTTCCCTTCGTATCCAGTATAATCGATTAAAGCAGGATTATCAAGTCTTTTCATTTGTAATACTTCATTTCTTGTTTTGTTATTCACAAAAAGGAAATTGATCCGATATGCTGGTTTGAGAAGTCTTTATATGCGAAAAGATCCGTCTGACGGACGGATCTTTCTATAGTCATGAATCCTTTACGGTTGCTTGCCGATATAGGCAAGAATGCCGCCATCAACATACGGCACCTGAAGGAACGATCATTCACCTGCCGATCGGAACCTTCCGGCAAAAGCTGACCATCCGCACACCGAATCTGACACTGATCGGAGCCGGTGCCGATAAAACTCGTATTGTTTTTGATGACTGTGCCCGAAAATACGATGTTGTCGGTCGCCCGCTCGGTACATTCCGCAGCTTTACGGTGGCCGTCACTGCTGCACATGTTGCAATGCGCGATCTGACGATTGAAAACGACGCCGGTGCTCCGCAGCAGAACGGCCAGCAGGTTGCCCTGTCGGTCTATGGAGATGCTTTTGAAATGATACGCTGTGCACTCATTTCGACCCAGGACACGCTGTTTTTAGGACCGCTGCCGCCCGATTTGCGCTTACGCTATCGCGATCTTTTACCTGAGTCGCTTCGCCGATCGGACCCCCTCTCGTCCTCCTTTACGGATTGTACAATCGCCGGCTCAGTTGATTTCATCTTCGGCGGTGGGGATGCAACTTTTAATCGCTGTATACTCCGCTCCGTTGCCGATGGACGCAGCATCGGATATGTTGCAGCACCATCTCACGCCCTTGGTCGGACGCAAGGGTTTCTTTTCGATCACTGCGTTTTTGAATGCGGTGCGGACGTTTTGCCCGACAGCGTCTTTCTTGCGCGGCCGTGGCGGGATCATGGACTGGTTACCATTATCGATTGTGCTTACGATACACATATCCGCCCTGAAGGCTTTGACCCATGGGGTACCACCAATCGCGATCAGACCGCGCGCTTTTTCGAATCCCCCGCTATTCCCTCACGTGTTCCTTGGTGCAGATTGCCGGAATAGAAACGGGGCTGTTAAATAAATGTACCAGGACATTTGCGGCAAAAGAACGGAAAACAATACCGGTAGGCAGAAATGGCTCAAAACGCCATTTCTGTTTGATTTTGAGCCGCAAATTAGCCGTTTTTCCGCTCTCGCGGTAGCGTCAGTACGCGCTTCGAGCGGAGAAAACGGCTCCTGATACCTTTCTTAACAGCCCCTCATTTTTGTGTCAAATCTTCAATTGAGAAAAGATCACTTTTTATCCGAAATGATCCGAGATTATCGAATGATTGTTATATTCCGAAATACGCTCACAAGCGTATTTGCAACAGTAGACATCATTTTGATGAAGATATGCTGTACGATGTCAGTATGACTGCTGCACGAAACATTCTCGCCCTGCTCTCCGGCCAGCGCGTCAGTAAAAAAATGCTAATTTGTACGGAAATCGTCGAGCGACAGTCGACCTGATTCCGACGATCGCAAATCGCCGATCTCATGCGGCGATCTTTTTTATCGTTCAAACAACTTCAGCAGCTTCCATTTCCAGCCGCCTTTGCCTCCATAGGGGTGCTCGCGCAGCGGAAGATTGCCAAAGGTGGAGCCGATCAGCACGGTCGCGGGATGCGTGAATTCGCGAAAGCCCCATTCGCCGTGATAGGCACCCATCCCCGAGTGGCCGGTACCGTTGAACGGAACGCCCTTGACCATCATGTGCAGGCAGACCTCGTTGATGCAGCCGCCGCCGTATTGCTGGGTTGCCATAACGCGTTTCGCCCACTTCAGATCCTTGGTGAACAGGTACAGCGCAAGGCCGTGCTCGCGCGAGGCAATCGTGTCCAGTAAGTTATCGACTTGATCGTCTCGGAAGGGAACGACAGGCAGCAGCGGATTGAACAGTTCCTGCTGTACGATCGGCTCGTTACGATCGACCGGATAGAGGATCGTCGGCTCGAACCGCAGTCGATTCGGATCTCCTCTTCCGCCGAATACAATCCGTTCTCGATACGCATCCGCTTCGTTTGCGCATTTTTCGTATGCCTGCAGAGAGATCAAACGCGGATACTCTGGGTTCTCTAAGGCCGATCCGATCTGTCGCGTAAACTCCTCTTTCAAAGCGCGGATAAAGTCCTCTGCTGCCTCCTCGGCGACGGCAACCTGATTGATGTTGATGCAGATCTGCCCGCTGTTCAGCAGCTTGAAAAACGCAATTTTCCGCGCGGCGTCGCGCAGGTCCGCATCCTTTCGCACAATGCACCAGTTTCCGGTTTCACCGCCAAGCTCGAGCGCTACGGGCGTCAGGTGCTTTGCTGCGGCTTCCATGACATGCATACCAACCTTCGGTGATCCGGTATAAAAGATCTTATCGAATCGTTCCGCAAGGCACAGATCGGCGACATCGTGCCCTCCGTCAATGACGGTCACAAACGATTCCGGATACGTCTCGGCAATCATGCGTTTCAACAGCGTCGTGCACGCGGCCGACTTCGAGCTCGCCTTGATGACCGCCGTATTGCCGCCCGAGATCGCTGCCGCAAGCACGCCAAGCGCAAGCAGAATCGGGAAATTGAACGGGCTGATAATCAGCACGGTTCCGTACGGCATCTTATATACCTTGGTAAATCGGCTCGGAAAGCAGGTCAGCCCCGAAAAATGCGTTTCAGGGCGCGCCCAACGCTTGATGCCGCGCAGAATTTCGTTGACTTCCAAAATCACAGTGCCGATATCGCAAAAATATGCTTCTGCTTCGCTGCGCCCGAGGTCCTGTCGCAACGCGTCGAGAAGCTCCTGCTCATATCGGACCATTGCCGTACGGAGCTTCTTGAGCTGTTCGATGCGCCAATCGACATCCAGGGTCTGACCGGACGCGAAAAAGCGACGCTGCCGCTCGACGGTTTCGTGAATCCTTTGCTGTGTGTATACCATAACTGCTCCCCTTGTCCCGTTTTCTTGATTATACCATACCCGCATCCCCCCGTACAGAACAGAATTTCGGGGTTTCTTCGGTACTTTTTTCGCTTTGCGCGCTGCATTTTTTACTTCGCAATAATCCTCTGCCAGCAGGAGATTGCAAACGGAGGAACGGATGATGATTCAGGCGGGTATCCGGCTGCAAGACGAAGTCTGAACCTTGTCCCCCTTGCGGCACGGAATCCCGTGCCTTTTTTATTTGGGGTTGCTTTTTGCTGCCTTGCATTTTATAATGATAAAAAATACTTATTTTAATGTGGATGGTGGAAGATTTTATGGCATTTGATTTCAAAAAGGAATACAAGGAATTCTATCTGCCGCCGAGAAAGCCGGGAATTATTGCCGTTCCGCCGATGAACTACATTGCGGTCCGCGGTGCGGGCAATCCGAACGAGGAGCAAAGCGAATATCAGGATTCGATCGGTCTGCTCTACGGAATTGCGTTTACAATTAAGATGTCCTATAAAGGCAGCCATAAAATCAACGGATATTACGAATATGTCGTTCCTCCGCTGGAAGGGTTTTGGTGGCAGGAAGCGGGCAAGCTCGGCGTGGATTACGCAAGCAAGGATACGTTTCAATTCCTTTCCGTGATTCGCCTGCCGGAATTTGTTACGCCGCAGGAACTGGATTGGGCGATCGCGGAGGCGACGAACAAAAAACAGCGAGACTTTTCCAAGGTACAATGGATGACGATAAATGAAGGGCTTTGCGTACAGTGCATGCATCTTGGCCCGTACGACGCAGAACCTGCTACAATCGAAGCGATGCACGCCTATGCGCGGCAAAACGGTTTTGAACCGGATCCCTCGAACTCCCGCTTGCACCATGAAATCTATCTGTCGGACCCTCGCCGCACGGTCAATTCCAAGCTGAAAACGGTGATCCGGCACCCGATCCGACCAATTTAACGCAACCCGATTCGAAAGGAGGCTGACGATGGAACAGACCAAACAATACATTGCGATCGACTTGAAGTCGTTCTATGCCTCTGTGGAGTGCCGGGAGCGGGGGCTTGATCCGTTGACAGCGAACCTGGTTGTGGCCGATCCGTCGCGCACCGAAAAAACGATCTGTCTTGCAGTCTCGCCGTCGCTGAAGCGATACGGCATTCCCGGGCGTGCACGGCTGTTCGAAGTGATACAGCACGTCAAAGAGGTCAATCGGGAACGGCTGCGTCATGCGCCGAATCACCGTTTTACCGGAAAAAGTACGGACGGCAAGGCGCTCGATGCCGATCCCTCCCTGGAACTGGATTACATCGTTGCGCCGCCGCAGATGGCGCACTACATGCAGCGCAGCACGGAGATTGTGGACATTTATTTGCGCTATGTCTCGTTCGAGGACATGCATGTGTACTCGATTGACGAAGTGTTCATTGACGTAACCGGCTATCTGCCCTCCTACCGCCTGACCGCATATGAACTTGCGAAAAAGATGATCCGCGATGTGCTGCAGCAAACCGGCATTACGGCGACGGTCGGCATCGGGACAAACCTGTACCTTTGCAAAATTGCAATGGACGTTATGGCAAAGAAGATGCCTGCGGATGCGGACGGTGTGCGGATCGCGGAGCTGAATGAGCTGACCTATCGCAAAGCGCTTTGGGATCATCGACCGTTGACCGATTTCTGGCGGATCGGGCGCGGGATTGCAAGAAAACTCGAAGCGCACAACCTCTATACAATGGGAGATATCGCACGATGTTCTGTATTGCACGAGGATTTGCTTTATGATCTGTTCGGCGTCAACGCCGAGTATCTGATCGACCATGCATGGGGCTGGGAACCGACCGAGATCAGGCACATCAAGGCATATCGGCCTGAAAGCAACAGCCTCAGCGTTGGACAGGTTTTGCAGGGCCCGACCGCTTTTTCGACGGCGCGGATTATCGTGCAGGAAATGACCGACGCGCTGTCGCTGTCCCTGGTCGAAAAGCAGCTCGTGACCGATCAGATCGTGCTGACCGTTGGCTATGATGTGGATAACCTGAAAGAAAATTACAAGGGCGAAATTGATACAGATTATTACGGAAGAAGTGTTCCAAAGCCCGCGCATGGCTCGGAAAACATCGGACGGCGAACGTCCTCGACCAAGCAGATGATCGATGCCGCAATGCGGCTATACGACCGGATCGTCGATCCTTCGTTATCGGTACGCCGGATGTATGTAATCGCCAATCATGTTCAGCCCGAGCGTGTCGCCGTCGAAGCGCCCGCCGCCGAGCAGCTGGACCTGTTCTCTTATGGAGAGACCGTCCTTTTGCGGGAAGCGGAAGAAGCACAATTAAAAAAAGAACGCAAACTGCAGGAAGCAATGATTGCGATCAAGGGCAAGTACGGCAAGAACGCGATCCTTGCCGGAACGAGTTATCAGGAAGGTGCAACCGGCCGCGAACGCAACCGTCAGATCGGGGGGCACAAGGCATGAACGATTCCTATCAAGACATCCTGAATCTTCCGCATCATGTGTCGAAACGTCGTCCGCAGCAGCCGCTCGAAAAACGTGCTGCGCAGTTTTCGCCGTTTGCAGCATTGACCGGCTACGACGACGCGGTGTCCGAGACTGCACGCTACACCGATTCCAAAGCCGAGCTTGGTGAGGAACAGCT
>JAUMVL010000101.1 GCA_030530185.1 Clostridia bacterium
GATCGGAATTCCGCTTTCGATGGGCTTTGTCAGCAAGTACCGGTTTGCGCTTGCGGCGTTTGAGCGTCAGAATCTGATCGTTCCGACGCTGATCGTGCTTGCGATCAGCACCGTGCTGAACACGCTGTACTTTGCCCGCGTCGTGATTCGGCTTTACACGCCTTCCGACGCGTCGCCTGCCGCGCGGGTGACGGTTCAAAAACAGCGCGCTTATACCGTTTCGGCGCTTGCGTTTATGCTGATGAATATCGGTTCGGGCGTGGCGGCGGAGCCGCTGGTACTCTTATTGGAACGCGGGCTCGGCCTGCTGTAAGGAGAAGTTATGAACGCTGTGATTCTTGTTTGTCTGCTGCTTGTACCAACCGCCGCGGGTATTGCGCTTGCGCTTTGGAACCATGCCCCGAAGCGCATCGCCGACACGGTCTTTGTTGCCGCGCTGAGTCTCGAAGCGCTGTTGACGCTGGCCTATCTGTTTTTGCCGGACGCCGCGCTTCGGCTCTTTTCGATGACCGATACGCTCACCGTAGCGCTGGCAACCGACGGCGTCAGCCGGATCTTCCTTGCGGTCGGCGCGTTCGGCTTTTTGCTTGCGGGCGTCTATGCCACGCGCTATATGGCGCACGGTACGCGGCAGGCGAGCTTTTATGCGTTTTTGCTGCTGTCGCTTGCGGCGCTCGTCGGGATGGACGCTTCGCAGAATTTGATTACGATGTACCTGTTCTTCGAGTGCGCGACGCTGCTGTCGATGCCGCTCGTGCTGCACGATCGGACCGAGGAGTCGATCCGTGCGGCGATGAAATACCTGTTCTATTCGATCGGCGGCGCATTTTTGGCGCTGCTTGCGATCTTCACTTTGGCAAGCTATACGAGTTCACTCGACTTTGCGGCGGGCGGCACGCTGGATGCGGCAAAAGCCGCCGCGCATCGGCCTCTGCTCGAGATTGTGATCTTCCTCGGCGTCATCGGCTTCGGCGCCAAGGCCGGTCTGTATCCGCTGCATGGCTGGCTGCCGACCGCGCATCCCGTTGCGCCGGCGCCGGCGAGCGCTGTGCTTTCCGCCGTGATCACCAAAGCGGGCGTTTTGGCCATCTTCCGGCTGATCTACGGCATTGTCGGCGCGGCGTTTTTGCGCGGAACGTGGGTGCAGATCGCATGGATCGCGCTTGCGCTTTTGACCGTATTCATGGGCTCGATGATGGCGTACCGCGAGGATGTGCTGAAAAAGCGGCTTGCGTATTCGTCCGTCAGCCAGATTTCCTATATCCTGACCGGTCTGTTCTGCATGACGCCCGAGAGCGTGACCGGCGGCCTGCTGCACGTGATCTTTCACGCCTGCATCAAGATCTGCCTGTTCCTGTTCGCGGGCTCGGTGATCGTGAACCTCAACAAGACGCGCGTCAGTGAGCTGCGCGGGATCGGAAAGCAGATGCCTGTCACGCTCTGGGCGTTTACGATCGCCGCTTTGGGTCTGATCGGCATTCCGCCCGCGGCCGGATTTGTGAGCAAATGGTATCTGGCGATCGGCGCGCTCGACACGGGGCTGCCGGTTCTGAACTGGCTTGCGCCGGTTGTGCTGCTCGTTTCGGCGCTGCTGACAGCGGGGTACTTGCTGCCGATCACGATCAGCGGCTTTTTCCCGGGCAGGGACTTTGCGCCGCTGCCGCGCACCGACGAGGGAACGCCCGCTATGTGGCTTCCGATTGGAATCCTTTCGGCGTTTTCGCTTTTGATCGGCATCTTTGCGGGCCCCTTGGTCGATTGGACGATGGCTCTGGTTCGGCCGCTGCTGTGAGGAGGGCGCATGCATCCGCTTTTGCTGCTGTTTCTGATTCTGATCCCGTTTGTGTCGGGCATCGCCATCTATTTGCTGCGCTTAAAAACCCATGCCGCGCTGAGCTGCGCGGCGATGGGCGTGACCGTGCTGACGTCAGCGCTGTGCTGGATTGCGCTGCTTCGGGGCACGGAGGGGACGTTCGAGGTGATCCGGTTTGCGCCGAACCTTGTGCTGCTGCTGCGGCTCGACGGGCTCGGCCGGTTCTTTGTCGGCATTGTCTCCACGCTGTGGCCGCTGACCATCCTGTATGCGCATTCGTATATGGCGCATGAGAAGCACCTTCGGATGTTCTACGGCTTCTTTACGGCGGCGTACGGCGCAACGCTCGGCGTGGCGCTCGCCGGGAATCTGTTCACCATGTACTGCTTCTATGAGCTGCTGACGCTGACGACCGTACCGCTCGTCATTCAGCCGATGACCAAGGAGGCGATTCGAGCGGCAAGAACGTATTTTCTGTTTTCGATCGGCGGCGCGGCGTTTGCGTTCGCCGCAATGATGTTTTTGATCGCCAACGGCGCCTCCGAACCGTTCACGATGGGCGGCGTACTCGATGCGCATCCCTATGGCAACGACAATGTGACCTACCTCTTTTGGCTGTTCGGGTTCCTCGGCTTCGGCGTCAAGGCGGCAATCTTTCCGCTGCATTACTGGCTGCCGAAGGCCTCGGTCGCTCCGACGCCCGTGACCGCGCTGCTGCACGCCGTCGCGGTCGTCAAAGCCGGCGCGTTCGCGGTGATCCGGCTGACCTATTACTGCTACGGCACCGCCGTTATGGCGGGGACCTGGGCGCAGACGGTCGCGCTGCTGCTTGCGGCGTTTACGATCGTCTACGGCTCGTCGGTCTCGGTCAAGGAGACGCATTTCAAGCGTCGGCTGGCGTATTCGACGGTGGCCAATCTTTCCTATATCCTGTTTGGAGCGATGCTGATGACTCCCGCGGGGCTTGCGGCGGCGCTTTTGCATATGGCGGCGCATGCGTGCATCAAGATTCTGTCGTTCTTCTGCGCGGGCGCGGTGCTGCATAGGACCGGCCGCACAAGCATCTTTGCACTTGACGGGCTCGGGCGCAGGATGCCCGTCACGTTCGGCGGCTTCACGCTGTCGGCGTTCGCGCTGATGGGCCTTCCGCCGTTTTCGGGATTTGTGAGTAAATGGTATTTACTGAGGGCAGCGGCCGAAACCGGAGGGATCGCATACGTCGGCGCGGGCGCGCTGCTGCTGTCGGCGCTTTTGACTGCGATCTATATGCTCTCGCCCGTACGGCGGGCCTGGTTCCCGGATCGAGACGCCGATCTTGTATCGCTCGAATCGGTGCACGAAGCGGACTCGGCGATGCTCGTTCCGATGGCGCTGCTGGCGGCGGGGACGCTGCTGTGCGGCGTGTTTGCGGGACCGATCCTGTCTGCGGCGCAGGCGATTGCATCGGGCCTGTAAGGAGGGAACGGTATGCTGTACGGATTGCTGCTTTTCCCGATGGGCATGGCGTTTGTCGTTTGGCTCGTCGGACGGTCGAACCAAAGAGCCCGCAACCTGCTTGCTGCGCTGACGACGGTTGCGGAGTTCGGGCTGACCGTGTGGATTGCGCTGGCGCCCGACCTGTCCGCGGGCATCGACGGTGTTGCGGGGCTCGGGATCCATCTTGAGACCGACGGGTTCCGGCGCGTGTATCTTGTGGTCATCGCGTTCCTTTGGATGATGACGACGTTGCTTGGCAACGAGTATTTTTCGCATTATAAAACCTGCAACCGCTATTACTTCTTCAATCTGATGACGCTCGGCGCAACGATAGGCGTATTCGTGAGCGCGGACCTGTTCACCGCGCTGATCTTCTTTGAAATCATGTCGTTCACATCCTATCCGTGGGTGATTCAGGAGGAGATGGAGGCGGCGATCCGGGCGGCAAACACCTATCTTGCCGTGGCGGTCATCGGCGGTCTTGCGGCGCTGATGGGATTGTTTCTGCTGTGGCACACGCTCGGCACGACGACAATCTCGGCCCTGTACGACGCGGCAAAGACCGTGGACAACAAGGCGGTTCTGTACGTTGCGGGCGGCTGCGTGCTGTTCGGCTTTGGGGCAAAGGCCGGCATGTTCCCGCTTCATATCTGGCTGCCAAAGGCGCACCCCGTTGCGCCTGCGCCCGCAAGCGCGCTGCTGTCGGGTCTGCTGACCAAATCCGGCGTTTTCGGCGTACTCGTTTTGACCTGCCGCGTGTTCTATGCCGATCCCGCCTGGGGGACCGTGATCCTCGTGCTCGGCACGGTTACGATGGTACTTGGCGCGCTGCTCGCGCTGTTTTCGATCGATCTCAAGCGCACGCTCGCGTGCTCGTCGGTGTCGCAGATCGGGTTTATTCTCGTCGGCATCGGGATGATGGGGCTGCTCGGAGAAAGCGGCGCGCTTGCCGCGCGCGGCACGCTGCTGCATATGCTGAACCATTCGCTGTTCAAGCTCGTGCTGTTTATGGCGGCGGGCGTCGTGTATCAGAATCTGCATGCGCTCGATCTCAACGATATCCGCGGATTCGGGCGTAAAAAACCGCTTTTGCTGCTGCCGTTTTTGTTCGGCGCGCTCGGCATCGGCGGGTTTCCGCTGTTCAACGGCTACGTCAGCAAGACGCTGCTGCATGAGAGTATCGTCGAGGGCGTCGCACACCTTGCGGCGCACGGAGGGAACGCGTTCGGACTCCGTGCCGTCGAATGGCTGTTCCTGCTGTCGGGCGGCATTACGGTCGCGTATATGACCAAGCTGTTCGTCGCGCTGTTTATCGAACGGCATCCGACCCGGCAGGCGGAGTTCGACCAAAAACGCCCGTATATGAACGGAGTCAGCACGTTCGCCCTCGTGGCCTCGGCATTGGTGCTGCCCGCGCTCGGGCTCTCCGCCGATTGGACGATGAACGGTATCGCCGATATCGGAACCGGTTTTATGCGGGCGGGCGCGCTCGCTCATCCGGTGCAGTATTTGGCATGGAGCAATCTCAAGGGCGGGTTGCTCTCGATTGCGATCGGCTTTGCGCTGTATTTCGGCATCGTCCGGACCGTATTGATGCAAAAACAAAACGGCGCTGCGGTCTACGTCAACCGCTGGCCCAAGCGGCTCGACCTCGAGGAGCTGCTTTACCGCCCGCTGTTGACCAAGTGGCTGCCGGGCATCCTGGGCTCGATTGCCGCGCTGTTCGGTGAAAACCGCATCACGGGGCTGCTTGCAAAGGGCGTGCTGCGCGGCGGCATGGGGATCGCCGCGTTGTTTGGCAAAAACCGCATCACGGCGCCGCTTGCAAAGGGCGCGCTGCGCGGCGGCATGATCGCCGCACACGGCCTGTCGGATCTGCTCGATGCATGGATCTTGCTGCTGCGCAAAACGGTTTACCGCGATTGCAGGCCGGAGCCGGAGAATACAGCGATGAAATCGCTGCCATACCGGTTCGGTTCGCTGCTCGACAGGATCGCCATCCGGCATGGCAGGGAGGAGCAGGGCGGTCGCCGCTTTGCGGAGACAGCGTACCGGACGCGAAGGACGCTTCGCACCACGAGCCGCCAGATCACCGGCAACCTGTCGTTTGCGCTGCTGATGCTCGTGCTGGCCATCTGCGCCGTATTTGTCTACACGCTGTTTATGAGATAACCGCACTTGTTTTGATAAATGAAAACGCCCGCGGGCATGCGCCTGCGGGCGTTCTCATCGGATCAGGATCAGGAAATCTTTTCGACGTTGCCGTAATCGACGCCGAACGTTTCGACGCGGATCGATTCGATCACGACATCCTCGAGCGGGAGGGACTTTTCGCCGCCGGAGTTCACGGTAACCGGGGTTGCGGCGATTTGGTCAAGCGTCTCGAACCCGTCGGTCAGCATGCCGAATGCGGCGTACTGCGCGTTCAAGAAGGCGCTGTCCGCATGCATGATAAAGAACTGGCTGCCTGCCGAATCCGGATCCTGCGCACGCGCCATCGAGATCACGCCGCGTTTGTGGCTGAGGTCGTTCTGCGTAAACCCGTTGCCCGCAAATTCGCCCTTGATCGAATATCCGGGACCGCCGGAGCCGTTGCCGGCGGGGTCGCCGCCCTGAATCATAAAACCGGCATAGATGCGGTGGAAGGTCAGCCCGTCATAGAACCCGCTGTTTGCGAGCGTGACAAAGTTGGCTACGGTGTTCGGCGCGACATTTGGGTAGAGCTCCAGCGTCATTGTGCCGCCGTCCTGCATGGTGATCGTTGCAATCGGGTTCTTTTCGGGCGCTGCCGCCTGCGGAACGGTCTCGCGCGGGAGATACGCCGCGCCGTGGTTGATCGCAAGCGAACCATCCTTTGCCGCGGTGAAGGTCATGCCGCCGTCCTCGGTCGACCAGTCGTTTCCGTCCTGCTTCAGCTTTTCGACCGAGATCGACTCTTTGCGATAGGCGTTGTCGAAGATGTTGACCTCGTTCAGCGTCAGCGTTTGGGCGGCGGTGTCGATCACGTATTCGGCATAGACGCCGTTCGTACCCTGCGGGGCGTAGATATAGGTTCCGTCGATGG
>JAUMVL010000102.1:0-1820 GCA_030530185.1 Clostridia bacterium
CGGCTATGTGGATAAAATCGAAGTTGACGGCGTACAGGTCGATGCAAACAGCTTTGCGCGCAGCGAGGTGATCTCCGTCCCGGAACCGACCCTGTACAACGAAGTTAACGGCATTTTAACGTTCCGCGGCAACAACTGGCGCAACCGTTCCTCGTTCAATACGGTTCGCTTGACGGAATTCAAGATGGCGAAGATCTGGGAAAAGAGCATCGGCGCTCTGACCAAGCCCTCGGGCAGCGGTTCGTGGTCCGGCTGCGGCTGGACGGGGCAGCCCCTGATCGTGGAATGGCCGAGCGCAACGCGGAAGAACATGGCAAGCATGTATCCCTCCGCGCGTGAAAAGGATGGTCTGATTGAGGTCATCTATCCGACCGAAGACGGCTGCATCTACTTCCTCGACTTAACAACCGGGCAGGAGACGCGTGATAAGATCAACCTTCGCGTCCCGTTCAAGGGCACCGGCAGCCTCGACCCGCGCGGCTATCCGCTGCTGTATCTCGGCTCGGGCGACATGTATGACAACGAAAGCCAGAAATCGCGCGTGTTCATCATCAACCTGCTGACGAATCAGGTCATCTATGAGTTCGGCAAGCAGGGCACCGACAGCTTCGCGCCGCGCGTCTGGTACGCCTACGACTCGGCACCGATCATCGACGGCAAGACCGACACCTTGATCTACCCGGGTGAAAACGGCGTGATCTATACGATGAAGCTGAACACAAATTACAACGTAACCGACGGCATCATCAGCATCAACCCGACCAACTTTGTCAAGCATACCTACACGAGCAACAACTCATGGGGTGCGGACATTGATAAGGCGGACGCCGCACATAAGTGGTACGGCTACGAGGGCAGTGCGGTCGCCTGGAACGGGTTCCTCTACCTGTCCAGCAACGACGGTTTGCTGCAATGCATCGATCTAAACACCTTCAAGTGCATCTGGATCGCCGATACGATCGACGACACGAACGGATCGCCGGTGCTCGAGGTTCTCTCCGAGGAGGAGGCGTATCTGTACGTCGGCACCTCGCTGCACTTTACCAAGGACGGCAACAACTCCGGCGTCGCGCCGCTGTTCAAGGTCAATGCCATGACCGGTGAAATCGTCTGGCAGTACGGTCTGACCGTCGTAACCATCTCCGGCGTCTCGGGCGGCATTCAGGCCACGCCGGTCGTCGGCGAAGGGAATCTGAGCAATCTCGTATTCATTCCGATCGCGCGCTATGGCGGTAAGGATTCGGGCATTCTGGTCGCGCTCGATAAACAGACCGGCAGCGTCGTCTGGAAGTACGACATGGAGAATTACAGCTGGTCCAGTCCCGCGGTCGTCTATACCGACGATGGTACGGGCTACGTCATCCAGGCGGACTCGAAGGGCAACATCTTCCTGTTCGACGGCCTGACCGGCAAACTGCTCTACTCGATTGCGCCGACCAAGTCGAACTTCGAAGCATCGCCCGCGGTCTATAACAATATGCTGATCCTCGGCTGTCGCGGCGATCAGAAGATCTTCGGCATCCGGCTCTCGTAACAACCGCATTGCACAAAGCACCGCATCGCACATCGCGATACGGTGCTTTTATATTACGGAGCAAAACCACCTAAGTGCGTGGCTTTTGTTATAAAGCTGATGATGAGAGTCCTTTGCAGCCATTGTGTTCGGAAACGTCTGCTTGCCCTCCGAGCGGCGCATCCGTTCCTTGCCGCAAAGCCGCTTCGCTGCAAAACACCGCACTGCGGTATTTTGCAATCACTCAGCCGACTTTCCTCTTCAATAGCAAAACCCCCAACCGTTCGGATGGGGGTTTGGAGCTGAT